>CAMYVI010000048.1 GCA_947302185.1 uncultured Lachnospiraceae bacterium | reverse complement strand
TTACGATTGAAGAAATGAAATATGTGCGGATGCACTCTCTGCTATCTTACGATATAGTAAAGAGCAGAGGGTTTAATTCGCGTGTCTGCGAGACTATTCTCTATCATCATGAAAATATGGACGGTTCCGGGTATCCGGAGAATTTGACCGGTGAACAGATACCGGAAGGATCGAGGATTATCAGAGTCTGTGATGTGTTTGCGGCTCTCACGACAGACCGCCCGTACAGAAAGAGTTTTAAGAAGGATGAGGCATTGAGCCTTATGATAGAGGAGATCAAAAATTATGATATGCGAGTGTTTCTGGCTTTTGAACATGTTGTTCATAAGGTGGAGACGAGCTACCAGCCGAACCTGCCGGATATCGATAAGATTCTTCTCGGAGATTTTACGGGAGTGGATAGGATCCTTCGGGAAAAGCGTATTGTGACCGATAAGGATGGAGCAAACGAGACCGAAGATTAAGGCGATAAAACAGACGAAAGGAAATTTACTATGGCACTCAAGAAAAAACCTGTCAACGGAATGAAAGATATACTGCCGGCAGAAATGGCTGTTCGCATGTACGTCATAAATCTGATTCGTCAGACTTACGATGAATTCGGGTTCTCATCCATAGAGACGCCGGCTGTCGAACATATAGGTAATCTTCTCTCCAAGCAGGGAGGTGAGAACGAGAAACTCATTTTCAAAATCTTGAAGCGCGGCGAGAAGCTTGACCTTTCTCAGCCGACTACGGAGGATGCGGTAACAGACAGCGGACTGCGTTATGATCTGACGCTTCCGCTTTCCAGATATTATGCAAATCATGCAAATGAACTGCCGTCGCCCTTCAAGGCACTTCAGATCGGAAGCGTCTGGCGTGCAGACCGCCCGCAAAGAGGAAGATACCGTCAGTTCACACAGTGCGATATCGATATTCTCGGCGATCCTACTTATCTTGCAGAAATCGAACTGATCCTGGCGACCACTACTGTCCTGGGCAGACTTGATTTCCGCAATTTTACTATTCGGATTAACGACAGAAAGATCCTGAAAGGAATGGCCGCTAAAGCCGGATTTACCGAAGCCGATTACGACAAGGTCTTTATTATTCTTGACAAGATGGACAAAATCGGCATCGAAGGCGTCAGAGAAGAACTTCTTGAGAGCTATCCGGAAGAGAAGGTCACTCCGTATCTTGCTCAATTCGAGGAGGGAACAAATCCGTCTGTCCTTATGGAGGGATCCCCGCTTCCGCAGATTATTTCTACTGTCGAAGAGACGAAGACTGCGGATTTCAAGGTCAGATTCGATCCGACACTGGTACGCGGAATGAGCTATTACACAGGTCCGATTTTTGAGATTGCGATGGATGAGTTCGGCGGTTCGGTCGGTGGCGGCGGACGCTATGATGAGATGATCGGTAAGTTCACCGGTCAGCAGACTCCGGCTGTCGGTTTCTCAATCGGGTTTGAGCGGATCATCATGCTGCTTCTCGAGAGAGGGTTTAAGGTTCCGGACGTTAGAGAAAAGGTCGCTTTCCTTGTTGAAAAGAAGATGCCTGATGAGAGACTTACGGCAGTATTTGCCGAGGCGCAGAAGGAGCGTGCAGCAGGAAAGGCGGTTGCAATTTCAATCATGAAGAAAAACAAGAAATTCCAGAAGGATCAGCTTTCGGCTGAAGGCTACACCGAGATTCGGGAATTCTTTGCAAAATAAGCAGTTATAGCAGTTATGAAAGGCTGGATACAGATATGGCAGAATCAATGAGCGGACTTCGGCGCACATGCCGCTGCGCTGAAATTACGGAGGAAATGATCGGACAGAAGGTTACTCTGATGGGATGGGTGGCAAAATGCAGAAATAAGGGCGGTATCGTTTTTGTTGATATGCGGGACCGTACCGGAATTATGCAGGTCATCTATGAGGGCGTTGAAAATGCGGGATCCCTGAGAAGTGAGTTCTGTATAGCGGCGACCGGAATCGTACGCAGAAGAGAAGGCGCGGTTAATCCGAATCTCAAGACAGGAAGTCTCGAAATTGAGGGGCAGGATTTGAGGATCCTGAGTTCATCGGAGACCCCTCCTTTCCATGTATTGGATGGTATCGATACACGTGAAGATCTTCGCCTTCGTTACAGATATCTGGATCTTCGAAGACCGGAACTTCAGAAAAAAATCATGTTCCGATCGCGGCTCGTATCTCTGGTCAGAGAGTTCATGGATCGCGAAGGTTTCCTTGATATTGAAACTCCGGACCTGATCGGAAGCACTCCGGAAGGGGCCAGGGACTATCTTGTACCGAGCCGTGTACATCCCGGCTGCTTTTATGCTCTGCCGCAGAGTCCGCAGCTCTTTAAGCAGCTGCTGATGTGTTCCGGATTTGACCGCTATTATCAGATCGCAAGATGTTTCCGTGACGAGGATCTTCGAGCGGACAGGCAGCCTGAGTTTACACAGATCGACATGGAGCTTTCATTTGTCGATCAGGACGACGTAATGGATGTCAATACACGTCTGCTCGGATATGTATTATCACGCCTTCCGGAAGTGTATGAGCAGCTTGGATTTGAACCTGAACTTGCAAAGGCAGCAGGAAGTGCCGCTGAAAAGATCAATACGGAAGGCATCGCAAAAATGCCCTGGCAGCAGGCAATGGATCTTTACGGCTCAGACAAGCCGGATCTGCGTTTCGGTATGCCGATTGTCGATGTGACCGATTCAGTTCGTGACTGCGGCTTCGGTGTATTCACCGGCGCGATTGAGAATGGCGGAATAGTTCGCGGCCTCAATGTGAAAGGGCAGGGCGGTATGCCGAGAAAGAAGATCGACAAGCTTGTAGAAGTCGCTAAGACTTACGGCGCAAAAGGTCTTGCTTATATCGCCATACAGGATAACGGTAATATCAAGTCTTCATTTGCAAAGTTCATGACAGATGAGCAGATGGCGGCACTGATCGGTAAGATGGACGGTCAGAACGGAGACCTTCTGGTTTTTGCTGCAGACAAGTTCAAAGTAGTCTGTGCTTCGCTCGGTGCAGTGCGTCTTTATCTCGGCGACCTGCTCGGTCTTTACGACAAGAACGAACTCTGTTTCGTCTGGATTACCGAGTTCCCGCTTCTCGAGTGGTCGGACGAGGAAAACCGGTTCATGGCTATGCATCATCCGTTCACGATGCCGGTGCTTTCCGATTTCGAACATGTGGATGAGGACCCCGGCAGCGTCCGCGCGGAAGCATATGACATCGTACTGAACGGCTGTGAGCTGGGCGGAGGTTCTGTGAGAATACACATGGATGATGTTCAGGAGAAAATGCTTGAGGTACTCGGGTTCACGAAGGAGCGTGCAAATGAGCAATTCGGATTCCTGCTGCGTGCATTTAAATACGGAGTACCGCCTCACGCAGGACTTGCATACGGTCTCGACCGCATGGCGATGCTGTTTACCGGATCTGATTCGATACGAGACGTAATTGCATTCCCGAAAGTGAAAGATGCATCCGACCTTATGATTGATGCTCCGGCCGAAGTTGAAGAGAAGCAGTTGAAAGAGCTGTCCATCGCTGTTGTAATAGAAGAAAAGGATGAAGAAAAGCAAAAGGGTTCTTAATTTTTTATGCTTTTCATGTATTTTGTTTTATGCTATACTAACACCGTCTATGTAAACCGTAAAATGAGGGAGAATGCATATGGCAGACAATATCCATATGAACACCGGTAAGGATGTATTCCCGAATACTGCGGGCAGTGGCAATTATTTAGGCACAGATAGTAAGGCGGCCGATAGAAAAGAGAAGGACGGCGAATTCGATTTTCATGATGCAATGCTGCAGATTGAAATGATATTCCAAAGTTCCCTGCTTTCATATGGATTCAAAGAGTATTCCATTGAGAATTTTGTTGATAAGAAGTATTTCTACAGCTGGAAAGGAAAAGAAGGCTGCAGTGATACGGACGCCATGAGGCAGGGACTGAATATTGACAATATTCTTGATAAAGAGAATCCGTCAGTCAATGAAGTGCTCACATATCTGCAGTATACTTTGAATATAGCGGAATTATGCAGAAGGAACTTCAACAGTGATGAAATGACCGGTTATTACTTCGATCTGCGTAGTTATACCACTCTTCTGACGAGAATCAGGGAACTTCTGACGCGTCTTAAGTATGACGTGAAGTATGTCGCAGAAAAAGAAGTGATCTATCTGGTGACGAAAGATGTTGCCGCTGATGCAGTAACGAGTACATCATCGGACCCGATAACCGATGCGATCGTAGAATACAACAGCTATTCGGTCGCAGGTAACCTCGACCGAAAGCGAAAAATCCTCAATGATATGGGGGATATGGTCGAGAGTTATACCGACAATCGGAGCCCCGGTAATGTTAAACTGTTCAGTAATATAGAGTTCATGCTCTACAACTTCAATATCCGCAACAATAATCTTGACGGTGATGACAAAGTTGAACACGTCGCTGCTATGTCGAAAGAAGAACTGGAAGCATGGTACGATGAGACTTATCAGATGATGCTGCTACGAATTCTGCAGCATGAGAATCTGGAGAGGATGAAGCGTGTTGATGCGGTACAGGAGGCCTGCGAGGCAACGTCGGTCGAGTCCATTTCCAAGAGTATCGATCTGGAGGGCGCCGACAGAGTGATGTCACGGCGCAGAGTTGAGGACATTAACTTTGTTGCCAGGAATGTGGCAGAAGCCGCTACCGTAGCCCAGGGAAACAAAAGTATCGACAAAATCAACCACGGAAAAGAGAAGAATACGGAGGACAGGGTCCGCAAGGCAGAGAAGAAAGGCCGCGACAGTATGAGAGCTGTCCGCGAGAGGGAGCTTGAGGCATATTCTACTGAAGAACTTGAGAAAGATGTCAATGCTATCCTTGCTGAGAGCAACTCTGCCGACACTGAGCGGGACACGGATAAACGTAAACCTCCGAAAAAGAAAAGTTATACCCCAAGTTTCAGAGATGTGTCCGACACTGCCTCAACAGCGGTGAGCCATGAAACAGATAATTCCGCATCGTTTGTCAGAAAAGATAAAGATGCGGAAACAGACAAGTGGGACGAAGAGTATGAGGCCAGGAAAAAGGCCTGGGAAGACAATGATCCTGATGATGGATGGAAGGCATCCGACGGTAAAGATGATAGCGATAAAAAGCAGTTAAGCCCGATCAGAATCGTTCTGACATCCCTTGTTATATTGATAGCAGCTTTATTCGCGGCAGCTTTTTCACTGATCCATTTCAGCTATGCGAGATCGGATTATGTTTCAGATAAGCAGATCCCGGTGAATACCGATACATCTATGATCGGTACATATGCCGTGCAGACAGGGATTGATGAGTCAGATGCCTCACGTATAAAGGAACAGGTAGAACGTGAGACGGAGGCAGCGGCTACTGAGATCAACGGCAGCGATATGGTAAATATACTGGTTGCCTGTGCCGATAATACCGGTTCCGCGACATATGCACCGTGTGACGCCATTGCTCTTGTATCTTTCAATAAGAATACGAAGCGTCTCACAACAGTGTCCCTGTTGCCGGACCTGTATGCAGATATGGGAGAGAGCGGTCCTGTAAGACTCGGAGACGTGACTCTTTACGGAGGAATGCCCGCACTCGTTTCAGCGGTAGAGCAAACGTACTCAATTCCGGTAGAAGGGTATGCATGCACTGATTACAGGGGGATGATTGAAATCATCGACAGAGTAGGCGGCGTAGAAGTCGATATAACGGAAGCCGAAATGACCATGGCTAATTCTTATATCGAGGATATGGAAGAGGCCTATGGAGAAGAGAAAGGCTCACATCAGATTCGGATGACAGGTGATGTTCATCTCGATGGATATCAGGCCACCGCTCTGGCAAGAATAAATGAGACCGGAGACGTCGATTATTCAAAGGCTGCAAGACAGAGGGAAATACTGAACTGTATCGCGGGAGCGTATGATAAAGCCGGATTGGGTGAAAAGACGGCTATCATGCGGGAGATACTTCCATATGTTACTCACAATATTCCCGAATCCATGGTATTCGGAAATCTGTCTGTGTTGACAGGAGCATCTAAGTATGCCAAAGCAGGATTATCGCTTCCGCTTAACGGGCATTATACGATGGAAGGTACACTGGCTGTTCCGAATTTTGCGGAGACGCTTCCGATTCTGAAACAGATTTTGAGTGACGCCAACGCAGAACGAGCGCTCGGTCTTCTGAACGAAAGCGGTCCTGATACCGATACAGGCAGCGGGGCCGGTCCGGATACTTCGGAATCTGAGAATCCAACGGTTGGTGCAGACGTCGGCGACAGTGCAGCATCTGCAGAAAAATCCCGGGCTGATACTCAGTCAGCAGAGCCGCAGGACAGATCCGGAGCGGAGAGTGCTGCAAGCAGCAGTACAGATACGGTTTCTTCCGGGCAGGCCGGTCAGAGCAAGGCAGAAGAGCCGAGGATTACTCCTGAGATGCCGTGGAGCTGGACAACTTAATAAATACAGTATGCGGAGCATACGTGCATACTGAATAATACGTGACTGCTGCATACAGGCAATTCGCGCTGTGAACCGGAATGAATTATGTTTCGTAATCACATGGCTCGAATACCGTGTTACAGCAGTCATCTTTTATTACAATATGAGCAAAAGAAAAATGAATGTACTCCTCGTTTCAGCGAAGGTAAGAGCAGGCGGAGAAGCCGCTCACGTCACTGCGCTTGCGAAAGAGTTTATAAAAAAAGGTGTAAATGTATCTCTTCTCTCGACGGATCCTACGGGCGGTATGATGGAAGGAATTATTCCGAAGGAAAATTGTTTCTTCGCGGAATTCAGAGATCATAACCCTGTCCGGACAGCGATGAATACTGTCGAAATACGGAAAGTTCTGGCGGATCATTCATTCGATATCATTCACTGCCATGGCAGGGATAATGCATTTGCGGTGAAGATGGCCGGACCGAAACAGCCGTACATATATACATGCCATTCTATGTCTGTGCAGACCAATCTCATGTACCGTATGCTCAACTCAACCGGAGACGCCGCCATAGCTGTCTCGGAAGCTACGAGAAAGTTCATGATTGATGAGCTTATGATACCTGCCGAGAAGATTACGGTGATAGAGAACGGGGTAGACCCGGATCTGCTGACGCCGCTTAATACGGATGAAAAGGAATGGCTGCATACGGGTTTTCTGATACCTGACGGAAAAATCGTTATTGCAATGCACGGAAGAATAGATCCCAGAAAAAATCATATAATGATAGGAAGAGCGCTGGCTAACCTCCCGCCCGAAGAAAGGTCGGAATTCGTGGTCCTGTGTTCGGGACAGCGGGATGTGCCGGGATATGATCCTCTGGTGAGCGGTCTCAGGGAACTGGGTGTACTGCAGCAGTTCAGATTTACGGGATGGACTGAACCGAGAAATATACTAGGTATGGCGGATGTGCTTCTCGCGCCGAGTCAGACAGAAAGCTTTATGATGTCTGCGCTGGAAGGATTTTTCATGGACGTACCGGTCGTTCGGTCAAAGACAGGAGGTTACTCGGAAATGCAGGAACTGTGCATCGGGATCGATGCCGATGATGAGAGCGGATGGACTGACCTTCTGCATCGAATTGCACGGCAGGGAACTTCTTTTATGAGACCGATGACAGAAAGAGCACATGCAGAAGCGGTGAGACGGTTCTCGTCGGAAGCGATGGCAGGAAAGGTTTATCAGGTCTACAGGGATGTTTTGAAAAGACGCAGATTTCAATCTCTGACGCGGAATTCCCGTGACTAAGGTCGTTAGACGAATGCGCATATATATTCTTCATCGCGCAATACGTGTGACTTAAGTCGTGAGATACGCGCGCAAAGAGAAACTCGTCTTCATCGTGAGTACAATCTCGCGATGAAGAATAAAAGCCTCCGGCGGATCGCAGACATGCGCAGTGGAAGGCGCTTACGCGCCGCGCATGTCGCGTCAAGAACGCCGAGGCGTTCTTGAATCTTCATCGCGCAATACGTGTGACTTAAGTCGTGAGAAACGCGCTCAAGGTGACACTCGTCTTCATCGTGAGTATAATCTTGCGATGAAGAATAAACTCCTCAGTCGGATCACATCCGCGCAACGAGGAAGAAAGGAACTGTGTGTAAAGATGAAATATATAGCCCGGGAAACAGTATTCAGAGAAAATGAAAAAAGAACTGCCGGTGCGAAAGCCAGAGTCGATATCGACAGGATCTGTACAGAACAGCTCGGCTATACTCCTATTGATATTGAGTTCGATACAGCGAGATTTGAAGATAGGAACTTGTTCGGACAGCTGGGAGAGCACAGCGAAGCACTTCGCGAGTGGGAGAAAAAGACCGAAGACCTCAGAAGAGGCGATTTGCTTTTAATACAGTTCCCTCCCGTCAATCACAGTCTGATGCTCTCACGACAGCTTAAACGGCTCAAAAGCAGAGGCGTTCACCTCGCGGCGATACTCCATGATGTAGAAATCCTGCGCGGAGCCAAAAGAAAGGATAAGAGCCTGAAGAACAGGATGCGCAAACAGTTTGAAGAACAGATGTGCCTCGGATATTTTGAAAGAATTGTTGTCCATAACAAGTATATGAAGGCAGCTGTCTCTGATTCCTGTAGTTTGCCGGCGGACAGACTGAAGAGTCTGTATCTGTTCGACTACCTATGTACGGAAACGAAAAGCAGAGTTCCCGGAATGGGCGTTGCCATTGCCGGAAATCTGCGGCCGGATAAATCAGGCTATGCCTACTGTCTGCCGGAAGGGGTTCGCTGGAACTTATACGGCATCCAATTTTCCGGAAAGGCGTATTTGCCCGGTCCGGACACTGACCCTGAGAGTCCGGGAGTTTATTACTTCGGTTCTTTCCTCTCCGAAGAGATTTCAGACAGGCTTGAGGGCAGTTTCGGTCTCGTCTGGGACGGAACATCTTTAGACACGTGCGACGGTGTTTTCGGAGAGTATCTTAAGTTCAATAATCCGCATAAAACATCTCTGTATCTGGCAAGCGGTATGCCTGTGATCGTATGGAGAGAGGCGGCGGTCGCCGAATATATACTGCGGGAAAACTGCGGAGTTGCTGTAGATTCAATCGGGAACATTCCAAAGATACTTGAAGAAATGACTCCCTTAGAGTACCATATACTTGCCCGCAATGCCGAAAAAATAGGCAGACGGCTTCGCAGGGGCGATTACACACGAAAGGTTTTGAGCGGGATTGAGAGCGAAATCTTATCTCTATGACAAAGAAAAATATTCGTTAAGGATAACGCCTTCGGAATTATTGTATTATCTCGGTGCAGGCGCATATTTTACTCTGATGTTTCTCAGTACGACCATGTTCGCGGATATACTTCCGCTGTCAGATCATTTCCTGAGAAATTCGATCAGATTTACCTGCTATGGATTTATTCTGGTCAAAATGATTCTTTCCGAGACATTTACAACGAAGAGAATAGCGGTTTATGCGGCAATTGCTCTTCCGCTGCTGATGTGCTATCGTGTTACCGGGTATATTTATGAACTGGATCTTTTTATGCTGATTGCAGGAGCACGGGGATTCAAAGCGGAACGAATCATCAGCCTCTATTTTTACCTGAGCCTTTTGCTCATAGCAATTACTCTGATTGCACTCGGAGCAGGCATAATAGAGAACCGTATATTTACAAGAACGGGCAGCGATGTAATAAGAAATGCAGTCGGATTTATCTATCCGACTGATTTCGGAGCCAGGTTGTTTTATACTTCTCTCGCATTCTGCTTCATAGTCGGAAAACGCTATAATTTTATCATGTTGTCTGTCTTTGCCGTCATCTCTGTTCTTCTTATCGTATTCTGTGATGCACGTCTGGATGCGGCACTGATCGTTATTACCGGACTTTTGTCCTATCTCAATGCAAGAACAAAACTCTTTACTAAAAAATGGATAGAAAAAAGCCTGATTGCGAGTGTTCCGTTTTTCTTTTTCCTATCCTATTTTGTTACCATGTCTTATAAGAAGGGCCCCTTCTTTACATATCTCGACGGTCTGCTGAGTAAACGTCTGATGTACGGCTATTATAATGTCTGGTATACGGGAATACACCCCTTCGGACGGCATATTTACCAGCAGGGACACGGAGCCCTGAACTACAGTACATGGGCAGGCTATAACTTTGTCGATTGCGGTTATCTGCAGGCATTGCTGCAGTACGGATATATATTGATGTTCTTTGTCCTGCTCATGTTCGTTCTGATTACTTTGACGGCTGTCAGAAGAGGGCAGTATATAATTGCTATTATTATCTTTATGATCGGTCTCTCGAGCTGTGTTGATCACCATTTTCTTGAGTTCTGGTATGATCCGTTCCCGCTGCTAATTTTCTCAGTGATACCGTATGCGCAGGGGTACAAAAAGAAGAGTTTTAAAGCTATCGGCTCTTCTGCAGGCCGGGGGAATGGAGACACGCAAGACAGCCTTGTTCCGAAAGGGCTCTCACACAGTCATGATGTATGGGGACAACTTACTATGACGCAGAAAAGGTAATTCGGCTAAGCTTGCATTGAACACACAAGCGGGAAGCATTATTCAGATAATGTTTGTGGCTGCATTTTGACACGAAATGATGAGTGTAAGCAGATACAGGCGGCGGGTCATAGATCCGCGGGAGGGAATATGTATAATGATGAAGTTCAGAAAACTCTGAGAAAATTGCAGCTGGCCGAATTGAATATCATAAAGCTGTTCATGGAAATCTGCAGAAAAGAAGGTCTTCGGTATTTTATGATCGGCGGAACGATGCTCGGAGCCATCAGGCATAAAGGTTTTATACCGTGGGATGACGACGTGGATATCGGGATGCCGAGAGAAGATTATGACAGGCTTTTCGAGCTCCTGAAAGACGGAACCTATCTGCCGGAGAATTTTGAGTATCTCAACTATAAGATAAAGGACGATTACCTGCGTTATTTCAGCAGAATTGTGGATAATCGTGTTCTTGTTTACAATGCTTCAGGAGGCAGGGAAATAATAGAGGCTGCCTGGATCGACATCTTTCCTCTTGACGGCCAGCCTAATAATTATATTTTCAGGAATCTTCGCTACACCTGGATAATGTGGAAGAGGCTTCGGTACCACCTTTCTCTGATGGATACTATGGTCAACCTGAACAGACCCGGAAGACCCCTCTATCAGAGAATGATCATCGGATTTGCAAAACGCGTGCCTGTCGGCCGCGGACGGGATTCGAAGGATATTCTTAACGATATTGATGCAGAGCTCAGAAAATACCGCTGGGAGGGCAGCTCGACCGCTTCAAATGTTTTCGGAGCTTACGCTCACAGGGAGATGGTCCCGAAGACAGTCTGGGGAAGTAGTCCGGCAATGTATACTTTTGAGGATGTTGAGCTTCCCGGGCCGGAAGATTATGATGCTTTTCTCAGCAGGTTCTACGGAGATTATATGACTCCGCCTCCTGAGGGGAATCGTGATAAACATAACATCCGTAAGATCGAGTTCCTGTCTTCTGAGACCGGAGAGGAAACATAAATGGCAAAAGAACTGAGAGAACTCCTCGGCGATTTGATGGAGAAGGACGGAAATCTTTTCGTCACAACAATCGTCCTCATGGTGATTGCTTCTTTCCTTCAGGGCGTCACGATTCTTATGTTAGTTCCGATCATGAATATTATGGAAGTGGGGGAGGCTGCGGATCTGCCGTTCGGTCTCTCCCGATTCCTGTCCTTCCTTTTGGAACTGCCTTATGGCATGAGGCTGTTCGTCCTGCTCATGTGCTTTTTCCTTATCATGGCTCTGCAGGCGATAACTGTCCGCAGCGTAAAAATACGTTCCATGCGTCTTGCTTCCGGTTTTACGGCAGATATGAGGGAGGAATACTACGGCGAATTGATGAGCAGCAGCTGGGAAAAGTATGCTTCGGACAATCAATCTACTCACACGGATGCTTTGATCACGCAGATCCCAAGGCTCACGACGACTATAAACTATTTTATGTCGCTGCTGACAAATGCCGTGACGGCACTTATTGATCTCATCATCGCTTTCTCTCTTTCGGCTGTTCTTTCCGTATTCGTTATTGCAGTCGGCGGCGTTTTCTTTTTGCTTTTCAGGAGATTTACGAAAAGGTCGGAAAGAATAGGAAATGATCTGAGCAGGCAATATGAAGCTTTTACTGATGAAGTACAGACGCAGCTTTCCGGTTTCAAGGAAATAAAAAGTTACGGAATCTCACAGGAGGAATCTGAGAGGTTTCGGAAAACTACAGAGGATTTCCGGGATCTGATGATCGAAGCGTCGAGAAATGTTTCGACGCCGCGAATGATATCCACCATAGGAGAAGCAATTCTTATAGCGATCATCTTTTTCTGCGCTCAATATTTCCTGCATATAGAGACGTCCAGTATGATTGTTGTTCTGTATGTCTTTTACAGGA
>CAMYVI010000047.1 GCA_947302185.1 uncultured Lachnospiraceae bacterium | reverse complement strand
TCCGTATTGATAGCGATAACCGCCGTTATACTCTCTGGCTACTTTATTGCTGTATTTAACTGTCTTTCCTCCGGATTTCATCTTTGCGAACTCTTCTGCAATTGATACATCCTCAATTCCGCCTCGTTCTGCGACAAAATCAAGATAATCGATTCCGTAGTTATAGGCTTGAACAGCGCTCAAAGTATCACACCCGAGCCGATCGGCTCTTGCGAGATTCTCCGCCAGATACGCACATCCCTGCCGGATGGACTCCTCCGGATTCAAAGAGTTCCTCGGCATTCCCAGGGATTCAGAAGACTGCATAACATCCTGCCCCATGCCTCCTGTCTCGACCTGCATGATTGCCATAAGATAATCTTTATAATCCGGTATTCCGGCTTCTTCCGCGTATTTCTCGATCAAAGGTTCATAGTCTCTCACCTGAGATGAAAATGATTTGATATTCCTTTTATTTGAAATACCCATATGAAGAATTATAAAAGCGCACAGAATAAGAGCTGCCATCGCACCCAGAAACCATATTGTTCTGTTGCTTTTCCGTAGAGCGGTTCGCGAAGGTTTCCGGGTTTTCGCACGGTTTGAATGCGTTTTTGTCCTATTAATTGCCATATACCCCAACTTCATTTAATAGTAAGTGTTTTTTCTTTTAACAGAGTAGCTTTGACCGTTCTCAGATCCGGCGGCCTTAAGGATGTTCCGTTAATACATCCGGTAAAAAAGGGAATGTCGGATATAAGCCGGTCTTTCATAATACCATCGTCGGAGAAAATATACAAGGCTGCCGGTCTTTTTTCTCTTTTTAAAAGATTCCTAAGATCTTCGTCATCTTTATATCCGACGATCGGCAGCTTCTCCGGTGCCGTCATGCCGCATTTTCTCCGGTGCCACTTGTTAAAATTCTTAATAAAAGTTTTCCGCAGTACATCGGGAACCAGTACGATCTCCGGCGCTATCTCCGTGAGATCCGCACCCTTCTTCCATGCACGGACTACTTTTTCGGCGTTCTTGTCAAGTTCTGCGGTCCCGTCAAATACAGCCACTGCTCTTCCTGCCTCAACGCCTGCAGATTCAGCTGTAAAATCCAATCCGCCTATTACAAGGTCAGGTTCTGTCATATGGCATTCTTCATTTTCATATATGATCTCACCGAAACCTTCCGGAACACATCTGTTCATAATATCCGTGAGGAAAGCCGCCGTAGACGTCTCCCTTCCTCTGAATCTCAGGACTGTGCAGTTCCCAAGCGCTAGAGAAAGTGCGTATACGCCGAAAGAATGGAGAAAAGGCATATGCCTGTCCGGGTCGATCATGACCATCCCGAACGGCTCACTGTATGTCCGCCCCATAGATATAATATACGGAGCTTTCGGCACTTCCCACGACGGTCTCAGGGAAGATCCGGCAATTCCCGCTGCCACTTTAAGCGGACGTTCTATCAGAGAACAATAATATAAAAGACATTCAGGCTTTATTGCCCCCAGGTCCAGATTAAGATAGGAAAGTATATCTTCCTTTTTTTCCGTGACTTCTGAAAGGCATGCGTTCAAAACTTCATACCTAAGCTCTCCGTCTCTGCTCTGTCCGCTGTCGTAAAATTCACGAAATTCCATACTAACACCTCTTGCTCTGAATCTCATCGCGCATGTCACGGCAAGAACGTCTCGGCGTTCTTGAAATCGTAAAACGTTTTATGCGCTGACTATCAGATATTTACCGGATGGAAGCGGAAAAATCTCGGATGAGTTCTCGATCTCCTCATCACTCATTCCATGAGTATCCATTCCCATATCCTCAAGGTAATCCCGCACATCATCAATACTGTCAACGACATCCGCCATACAGTCTTCAAGAAAATCTTCCGCCTCATCCAGTGTCTCTGCAACGGGAGTATCAAAAAGTTTCTCCTGCAGATCAAGAAAAGTATTCAGACACTCCTCAGAATATTCTGCCATAAACGACTCCTTTCAACTATCAACTCAGCTTTTCATATAAATCAACGAACTCATCAGGATGCTTTATTATATACTGCGCGCCATTCTCTTCCAGTTCCTGTCTCTCCCGAAATCCCCAGAGTACACCGACTGTCACCATACCTGCGTTCGTTCCGGTCTGCATATCTGTCCAGGTATCACCGAAATAGAGGCATTCTCCGGGCGCAGCTCCCAGCTCCTTTGCCATTTCAAGAGCGCCGTCCGGAGCAGGCTTAAGCGGATATCCTTTCCTCTGACCGCGGATACAGTCAAAGAAACCCTTTCCGAAAGCCCCCTCTACTGCAGCTATGGCGGCTGCGTCAGGTTTATTGGAGAATACGGCACATTTTACACCGTTTTCTTTCAGGATCATGATGTTGCGTGTGATCCCGTCATACGGTCTTACCTTATATGACGGATCTCTCGCAAGGAATTTCCTGTTCAGCATGCAGCCGGTCTCATAATTTTCTCTCGTATACCCTCCGACTTTGATCAAGGTTTTCTCGACAAGCTTATTAGCCCCGTCACCGCAGTAATATCGGTAATCCTTCACCGGCTGGGCAGGAAAACCAAGCTCAGTCAACATCTTATTTCCGGCCTTCGCGACCGATTCAAGTGTGTCAAGTATCGTCCCGTCCAGATCAAAAATACACGCTTTTATCATGGCATCCTCCGTCTTTATTTTTTCGGAAGCTTAAATGAGCTTTTCATGTTCACGATTCGGTTAAAGACCGGAGCCCCCTCTTCGGAATCGTGTGAATCGACACAGAAATAACCTGTCCGAACGAACTGGAAACTGTCATAGGGCTTCACGTTTAAAAGATCAGGCTCAAGCTTTGCATTTTCAATTACGGTTAGTGAATTCGGATTCAGATTCAGGGATCCGTCTTCCTTGTTGTACACGCCCTTTTCCTCATCCACAAGATTTTCATAGAGACGCACGGTCGCTGTTACAGCCTCCTTTGCCGGTACCCAGTGAATCGTTCCCTTGACCTTCCGACCGTCAAAACCGCTGCCGACTTTTGTCTCCGGATCATAAGTACAGTGTACTACAGTCACATTACCGTTCTCATCCTTTTCACAACCCACCGCTTTGACGAAGTATGCATGCATGAGACGGACTTCATTTCCCGGATACAGTCTCTTATATTTCGGGACCGGCGTTTCCATAAAGTCATCCCGCTCGATATAAAGTTCTCTTCCGAAAGGAATCTTCCGCTTACCAAGCTCCGGATTCTCCAGATTATTGTCAGCATCGAGAAGTTCTGTCTCGCCCTCCGGATAATTGTCTATTACCAGCCTTATCGGATCGAGAACTGCCATCATGCGCGGAACCTTCATCTTCAGGTCCTCACGGATGCAGTATTCAAGCATCGCATAATCAACGGAGGAGTCTCCTTTGGCCACGCCGACAAGTTCGACAAATCTCTGAATGGATTCCGGGGTGAAGCCGCGGCGCCGCAGCGCTGCGATAGTCACCAGTCTGGGATCATCCCACCCGTCTACAATACCGTCCTCTACAAGTTTCTTAATATATCGCTTGCCCGTAACGACATTTGTCAGATACATTTTTGCAAATTCTATCTGCTTTGGCGGATGTTCCCAATCAGTATGCTCAACGACCCACTCATAAAGCGGTCTGTGATCTTCAAATTCAAGAGTACAGATAGAGTGTGTGATGCCCTCGATCGCGTCCTCGATCGGATGGGCGAAATCGTACATAGGATAGATGCACCATTTATCACCGGTGTTATGATGTGAAAGTCTCGCAATCCTGTAGATGACAGGATCTCTCATATTGATATTCGGAGAGGCCATATCGATTTTTGCGCGAAGGACTTTGGAGCCATCCGGATATCTGCCATCCCTCATCTCCGTGAAAAGCCTGAGATTCTCCTCTATACTGCGGTCCCTGTAAGGACTGTTCTTCCCGGGTTCCTTGAGGGTTCCGCGATACTCACGGATCTCATCGGCCGAAAGATCGCACACAAAAGCAAGTCCTTTCTTTATAAGCAGGATCGCTTTCTCGTACATGATCTCAAAATAGTCGGACGCGAAATACAGATGTTCTCCGAAATGCGCGCCGAGCCACTCTACGTCTGCCTTAATGGACTCGACAAATTCTGTCTTTTCCTTAGTCGGGTTGGTATCATCAAATCGAAGATTGAACTGCCCGTTATATTCTTTTGCCAGTCCGTAGTTCAGAAGAATCGACTTTGCATGACCGATATGCAGATACCCATTGGGTTCCGGCGGAAATCTGGTGCAGATCTTATCGTACTTTCCTTCGGCCAGATCCTGATCAATTATATATTCAATAAAATTTCTGGAAACGACTTCTTTCTTCTCGTTCACGCCTGTTTCGTTAACAGCCATTTCTCATACCCTCCTCTTGCGCGGATAACTCTGACTCTGATTGTTGAGTATCCCTCGCTATTATAATTCAAGCTTTATCTTACCATAGCGCCAATTAAGTTGCAATTTTTTTGATACTGCATATAAACAGGAACACTTTGCTGTCCGCAGGTAGTAAACTCCTTTCCGCTGTGTACGTTTCGATTTCATTTCTGTTTTTATGTTAATTCTCTTGACTAATGCGTAACATATTTGTAATATTTAATTCTAGATATAAAGGAGGAATTATGGAAAAAGTACTCAGTACATTGGCAACAATGCCGGCTTTCATCATAGATATGTTTACAGAGCATCCGGCCGTCTCTGTCGCGGGAGTGCTGGTTTTTTTACTAGCCCTGATGGTACCCGGACGTATCGGCTCATTACTTCGCAAGGTAGTTATTCTCGCCAATGTCTTATTCGCCATGGCGGGAGGATTTATGGGCAGGCTGCAGAATGGCTACCAGATTATCTGTCTCAGTGCCATATCACTTCTGATCCTTTTTATTATCCGAATGACTGTCAGGATCAATGCCGCCATCAGGCAGCGGAAAATTGATGCACGCATAGAGGAGAAGGCTCTTGCTAAAGCTGCAAAGCGCCGCGGATCATTCAAGAAGCGTCAGGGCTACAGCGGTGAACCCAGAGAAGCGGATGATGAAGATTTCGTACCGCCGTCCTCGTCTCACGCAGAGATAAGGCAGGTCATAGAAGATGAGATAAACGAAGGCAAGGCCAGAGAAGAAGCAACGATTGCCGCTTACGAATCGGAAATTTCCGACACGGATGGTTCGGAAGGCTTCGAGGAAGAAACAGAAGATACGGAATTTGATTCCGTCGGGGAGCGGGTAACCGAGAAAACGGACGAAGTGTCCGTTGACCGGGATTTCGACGACAGGAAAGAGCCAAGTTATATTCCCCTGCAAAGCGAGGACAATCCTTATCCTGCGGGTGTGGAAGTTCCTAACGATCTGCCGGAAGGAGTCTTTTATGTAAGACCGAGACCTTTCACAGGTCAGACAGCACAACAGGTCCTCGAAAACGATATAAAAGAGGCTTTAAAGAGGCTTGCAGAACTGAGGGATAACGGAATTCTGACAGATGCAGAGTTTGAGGACAAGAAGACGGAGCTGCTTACAAGAATAAAGACTCAGTAATACTCTTTATTCGTATTACATTTTACATACAAAAAACAAAAACGCTGAAAGTACTGAAATAATCAATACTTTCAGCGTTTTAAGCTGCTTTCGGGACTCGAACCCGAGACCTCCTCACTACCAATGAGGTGCGCTACCGCCTGTGCCAAAGCAGCGTGTCACAACCAAGCGACAAATGAGATTATACTGTATAATGCCTTCAAATGCAAGAGAAAATTGCTGAATAAAAATGAACATCATAAATCTTCCGCAAATAAATCCCGCAAAGCCCGCTCAGTTGCCTTAACAGACCCCTGAACCATAACAGGCTTTCCGCCTCCCCTTGCTCCGAACTTCTCTCTCAGAATGTTAGAAGCGATTCGGGCGTCACCGCCTTTTTTCCCGATGATAAATCTGTATCCTTCGCTGTCGCTTCCGGCAAACACGCCGCAGTACCCGCTCTTCTTCTCCATCAACGAATTGACCGCCTCGCGGATAACAGTCTGGTCCGCTTCTTCGTTCTCGAACATAACAGCGTTGCCCTCGCCCTCGGCGAACAAATCGACTTTCATTTTCATGAGCTCTAAACCTGCCTGCTTCAGCTTTGCCTTCAAGTCGGAATTCTCTGCCTTCAGCCGGTTAACGCTATCATATACATCGTCTGTATTCGTAGTCAGGTAATTGGCTGTTCTGACCAGCATATCCCTGTCATGCACGAAGAGCTGCAGCGCGCGGTGTCCGCAAAGGATACTGACTCGTGTGCCTCCCTTATAGTTTATTGCCCCGACTACCTTCAGACACCCGATTTCTCCGGTCTTTGCGACATGGGGAGCGCAGCAGGCACACGCATCAAATCCGGGAAATCTGACTACACGTACGGCTTCTGTAAGCTCGAGCTTGCTGCGGTATTCCGCTTTTTCAGCCTCTTCCCCTTCAAGAAAAGATACTTCTGATGAAATATTAAGCCAGATTGCTCTGTTAACTGCATCTTCTGTCTCTTTGAGGCCTTCCGGCGGAATGACCCCTGAAAAATCCATAGTGACTTCGTTGTCAGAGAGATGGAATCCCACGTTATCGTACCCGTACTTTTTATGGACCAGCCCCGAAAAAAGATGCTCTCCCGAATGCTGCTGCATATTGCCGAACCGGTACTCCCAATCGATTTTTCCCGTTACAGTCATCCCTTCGGCAAGATTAAAACCGGCGTTTTCCCCTGTCACCGGTCTTTCCAGATAATGATGAATATAACCGTCCTTGATCTGAACGTCAACAACATCGATACCTGCAAGCTGTCCCCTGTCAGGACTCTGGCCGCCCTCCTCGGGGAAGAAGACTGTGGCGTCGAGAACAACGTCATTTCCGCTGACGGAAATAACAGTAGATGTGAATTCTCTCATATAAGCGTCTTCATAGTATAATTTTCGTGTTACAACCGTACTGGAATCCAGCATTTCTTTTCCCTCTCTCTCACTTTCTTGCCGAAAGGACAGCAGAAATATCGCAAAATGTATCCCATACAGAAAGAATTATTATCTCACATGAACCAATTTCGCTTCCTGTTCTTCTCCACAATGTCTCCGCTGCGATAGGCCTCAAGCAGTTCTTCGAGTTCTTCGATCTGCGCCCTGAGTTTCGAACCGATGTCAGTGTCACCTACAGTCAGTCTGTATGAGAACTGTTCTACCGCAACTTTATCGGAATGAATGTCCCTTCCTGATGCAACTGCATCTTCCATGGTCGTAAAAGGTTCATGTGCAACAAGCCTCATACCGCGAGAATTAAAGATCAGGGTATATCCTGCTATTCCGGTTGTTCCCTGATAAGCCTTTGAAAAGCCTCCGTCTATGATCAGGACTCTCCCGTTGCATCTGGTCGGGGTCTCCCCCCTCTTCACAGGTACATGTCCGTTAATAATATGCGTATGCGGTCCTTCAAGCCCGAACTCAGCAAGTATTCTTGTGACAACCTCTTCATTATCGAGCAGGTCATAATATGGCGTCTTCTTTTCTGTGTGTGTTTCCTTCTCGGCGATCATTGCCCTCTCGAACGTAGCCATTTTCTCCTTGCCGAATAACGGCGAGTCCTTATTGCACCATATCCACCAGAGGATATCTTTCCCCTGTTCTCTGAACTCAGGATTGTGCGAATAAAAAGCGCGGCGAACAAGCGTATCGAGATGATCGTACAGCGCTTTACCCTTCAGCTTTTTGCCGTAAACATTGACTTCCTTGAATTGTCCGTCCTCCGTGAGCGGCATACAGCCGTGATACAAAAGATTTCCGTTGTACACTGTATAAAGCGCCCCTTTTCTGAGCAGCAGCTCCATATGCTTCTGAAGTCTCCTGCAGTTCATAAAGGCGCTTTCCAGACGTTCCATGACATACTCTTCCTCAAAAGAAAGAGCATTCGGATTCTTCGGATCGACAGTCGGCAAATTACGGTCGAGAAGATTATACTTTTTACCGTTCAGTTCAATTGTATAGTCGGAATAGTCTATCTTTTCAAGAAGATTGCGGTCTTCCATTCCGAACTCCCTGCGTTTTTTCACCAGCTGGCCTTCGAGCTTGAACTGGAGAATGCAGACCGCCTTATAAATCCTGACGTTCAATTCACGTTCATCGCCTGTATTCTCTTCACCTTTCGTCTGAAAATACGTACAGGGATCATCACCGTAAGTTTTGGTCGCAAACTGCGCAAGGGGAAGCAAATTGATACCGTAACTGTCCTCAAGAGTATCCAGATTGCCGTAACGGGCGCAGAAGCGGATGACATTTGCAATACAGGCTCTCTGCCCTACCGCTGCGCCCATCCACTCGATATCATGATTTCCCCACTGAATGTCGAGGCTGTGATATTCCATCAGGGCATCCATAATATCGTCAGGTCCGTATCCTCTGTCATATATATCTCCGAGAATATGCAGGTGATCGACAACGAGTCTCCGGATCAACTCCGCAATCGCTTTGATGAAACTGTCAGACCGGCCTATCCTGATTATCGTAGTGATAATGGCATCGTAATAAAGCTCTTTATCGCCAATATCATTTCTCTCTGTTATCAGTTCCTCTATGACATAAGCGTATTCCTCCGGCATTGCCTTCCTGACTTTTGAGCGGGTGTATTTACTGGCCACATATTTGCAGACTTCAATAAGGCGGTACAGCATGACACGGTACCAGTCATCCATCTCATGCCCGTCTGTTATCGACTTCCTGATGAGTTCTATCTTTTCGCTCGGATAGTAGATGAGCGTAGCCAGCTCACGTACATCTTTTTCCGGAAGCGTGCGCCCGTAAACTTCGTTTATTTTCTTTCGCACGGCGCCGGAACCGTTTCTCAAAACATGAGAAAAAGCCTGATATTCTCCGTGAATATCAGTTATAAAATGTTCTGTGCCCTTCGGCAGATTAAGAATTGAATTGAGATTGATGATCTCTGTGGAAGCATCAGCAATAGTAGGATATAACTCCGATAACCTCTCGAGATATCTTCTGTCAAGTTTCTCCATATTTCCTCCCTGAATCAAGAACACCTCAGTGAATTAAAGAACGCCTCGGCGCATTCCTGCCGCAACATGCGCTGCTCAAAAGCGCCTTCCGCTGCGCATGATAAGCGATACGCCGTGCCTAAGCATGCGTAACAATGCTCCGGCGGAGCATTGTGCAGCGGAGTTTTTTTCTTCATCGCCAGATTGTACTCATGATGAAGACGCGTGTCACCTTGCACGCATCTCGCAACCGAAGTCACGAGTATTGCGCGATGAAGAAAAAAGAAAGGCTGCTGCATTGAAAACAAGACCGACAAATGCAACAACCTCAGTAACGCTATCTGTATCTATCTTTCTTTGAAAAGATCAGACTGACAATCAGCATAATTAAAAATACAGGCCAGAATGTCACTACGATTTTTGCTGCGATTGCCAGGACAGCAACTATGATCAGCAAAATGATAAGAATAATTGATATCAGTTTCCAGTTGATTCCGCCATCCAAACGTCTGAAAATCGATGTAAAGCCACCCCTTTCGACAGTCTGCTTCTGCCCGCTCTCGAAAAATCCATTATCAAATGCAGCTCTGTTCCTCTCCGCTTCCTTATAATTTCCGGAATTACCGTTATTAACAGTCTCCGCATAGCTTTGCGCTGTCTCAGCATAAGAATTGGCATTTTCAGGCACATGATCCTCAGGCATCTCCTCACCGGCAAGCCCTCTGGTATCCTTATATTCCGACTCGGTCATTCCCTGCTCATATGAGCTGGTTGTGTTAACTCTGTAACTCTGCGGTGACTCGACAATATTTCGGGCAATCAAAATCGGATCTCCGAGGTCAAAGGTTATATCCTCTTCACTTCTGCCTTTGCTCAGTTCTCCGTCAATATAGCCGCGGTAGTAATTGACCTGCTCTTCAACTGCATCGGGTGAGAGGTCTTCGGAAAGCTTTTCCGCCAGTCCTCCCAGAAATTCTGTTTTGTTCATAAATCTGCTGAACTCCTTTAGTATCTGTTCCTGTTACTCATTCTAACACAGCTTACATCTTTCTGCCAATATTTATATCTCACTTAACAGACCCGTACGAAGCATTATTCAGCGAGCAGGAATTGCAGGGATCTCCTGATTAAAAACAGATATATCGGCTGTAATTCGATGATCGGGTTCGCGAAGCGCTTCCGAAAACATATAAAAAGGACCTCATCTTTCGATGAAGCCCTTCAAGCGTTCGGGACAAGATTCGAACTCGCGACCTTCTGGTCCGTAGCCAGACGCTCTATCCAGCTGAGCTACCCGAACACATCCTGTTGCCTTCGCAACAATAGATATATTACTCTCTGAGTTCGATTTTGTCAATATTTTTTATTATAATTTTAAAACAGCATTTTCTGCATTTTCTGCATGCATTGATATGTCGGCAAAGGCCGGCTGAAAGACCGTTAGTCTGTATCAGTTCTGAAAAAGCGGCGTCGAGTAATATCTGTCGCCCGAATCCGGAAGAAGAGCTACTATTGTCTTTCCTTCATTCTCAGGATCTTTTGCCGCCTGGATCGCACCATACAGAGAAGCACCGGAAGAGATACCTACAAGGATCCCTTCTTTTCTGGCTATGAGTTTAGCGGTCTCAAATGCATCTTCATTAGAAACCGTAACAACCTTATCGTAAATTCCGGTATCAAGTGTGTCTGGCACAAACCCCGCACCGATTCCCTGAATTTTGTGAGGCCCGCCGTGTCCCTCGGAAAGGACGGGAGAAGTCTGCGGTTCAAGCGCTATGATCTTGACCTCCGGTTTCTTTTCCTTAAGATATCTTCCGGTACCGGTCAGTGTTCCGCCTGTTCCGACACCTGCTATAAAAATATCAACTTCCCCATCTGTATCATTCCATACTTCCGGTCCCGTCGTCTCATAGTGAGCTTTCGGGTTGGACGGATTAACGAACTGTCCCGGAATAAAACTGCCCGGTATATCCTCGGCAAGCTGATCTGCTTTCGCAATAGCACCTTTCATTCCCTTCGCTCCGTCTGTCAGTACTATCTCCGCACCGTAAGCCTTCAAAATGTTCCTTCTTTCAACGGACATAGTTTCCGGCATTGTAAGAATGATCCGGTAACCTTTAGCAGCCGCAATCGATGCGAGCCCGATTCCCGTATTGCCGGATGTCGGTTCGATTATTACAGACCCGGGTCCGAGTCTGCCCGCTTTCTCCGCATCTTCGATCATGGCTCTTGCAATACGATCCTTCACAGAACCCGCAGGATTAAAATACTCCAACTTTGCAAGCAGCCGGGCCTTAAGCCCCAGCTCTTCCTCTATATTTCTGAACTCTACAATAGGTGTTCCGCCGATGAGTTCCGATGCTCCCTGATAAATCTTTGCCATAATGGGCTCCTTTCCGTAATTATCACAATGAGAAATTCAGAGCATAAGCTCTTCAAATCCCCATGTTTCCTACTGGTTTTATATGAATTATATCACAATCAGCACGTCTGTCAATACCTCTTTCAGACAGATTTTCCTCAATGATCAAATCACATAATCATTTTGTCTTGCAAGTTCTTCATTCATCAGATCTTCCAAAGTCACACTGTCAACATAATTATTTATTACTTCATTCAGACCTTTCCAAAATCCGATCGTCTCACAGTTTTCCGCTCTCGGACAATCATTGTTTTCCTGAGAGAGACAGGCCGTAGGAGCGAGAGGTCCTTCCAGAACTCTGAGAATACTTCCGACAGTGTATTCAGCCGGATTTCTGGAAAGACGATATCCCCCGCTTGAACCTCGGAGGCTCTGTACAAATCCTGCCTTTGACAGTGGAGAGATAATCTGTTCCATATATTTTAAGGTAATTCCCTGCCGTTTTGCGATGTCTTTAAGCGGAACAAGTTCTCCGGAATTATGAAGAGCCAGATCCAGCATGATTCGAAGTGCATAGCGTCCCTTAGTAGATACCTTCATGATTATACTCCTTTCCTACTGGTTTTATATGATTATAAACCATGCGGAAGTCATTTGCAAGCCGGTGTTCCGGTCTCCCTTTTTTACGAGTCGGAATTCAAGAACGCCTCCGCGTTCTTGACGCGACATGTGCGGTGCCAAGGCGCCTTCCACTGTGCATGTTTGCGATCCACCGTGCCTAAAACATGTATACAGTGCTCCGGTGGAGCATTGTGTAGCTTGAGCCTTTAATTCTTCATCCTTCATCGCGAGATTGTACTCACGATGAAGAAATAAAACCCCCACCGAAAAACCGGTGGGGGTCTGATTCCTTTTGTTTTTTCAGGATAAGAATCAATCCATATCGCGGATGATCTTTCTTGTACGAAGAATGGATGTCGGGCTCATGGACAGCTCGTCGATACCCATCTTTACGAATACCTCTGTAAGTTCCGGATCAGCGCCGAGCTCGCCGCAGATACCAACCCATGTATTGTGTCTGTGGCCTGCTTCGATTGTCATCTGGATAGCTTTGAGAACTGCCGGATGATGTGCGTCGAAGAATCTCTCAAGATGCTGATTCTGACGGTCGATAGCGCATGTGTACTGTG
>CAMYVI010000046.1 GCA_947302185.1 uncultured Lachnospiraceae bacterium | reverse complement strand
TTGTCTGCATTGGCAAGAAGTTTCGAAACTACACTCTCTATATCATCGCCTATATAACCGGCTTCCGTGAGGGATGTCGCATCCGTGATGGCAAGCGGCACGTCTAAAAGTCTAGCCAATGTCTGGACCATATATGTCTTTCCGCTTCCGGTAGGTCCTATCATGAGCATGTTTGATTTCTGTATCTCGACCGGCTGAGGCACATTGGGATCCGGTATCTTTCCCTTATCCTGCTTAGCCCTCTCTTCGGCTCTCTGCTCGGCAACTATGCGCTTGTAATGGTTATACACGCCGACAGACATTATCCGTTTCGCCCGCTCCTGTCCTATCACATAGCGGTCAAGCTGTGCCTTGATTCTGTGCGGCGGCTGGATATCCTTCATAGAGAAACGTATTTCCGGCCGCTCTTTCTTTTTCTTTTGCGGAGCCTGAACCTGATTGCCTCCGAAATTCAGGAATGATAATCCCGGAATATTGGAAAGCCCCTGGAACAGAGAGCTGTAGTCTACGTTTCCGTTGTTCATATAGTCAATTGTTCTGTGCATGCAGTCTTTACATACACACATATCCGAAGTCAATGTCACAAGAGGCCCCGTCTTGCTCTCGGGCCTGTGGCATATGCTGCAAAAACGCTCTTTCTTCTTTTTCTCCGAATCATCGACTTCAACTATATTGATATCATTATTATCCTTATCATCAAAATTTCCTGTCATATATTCCTCCGACAGCATTGATATAATTATGATTAATTATGGAGAAAAGAGGCTGCGCAATACAGAATACATAAAGTATCCGTTTTATGCAACAGCCTCTAAAAAGGTTTAATAATCCTTTTATGATTATCTTAGAACCGACTTGTTACCGGTTTCCGACATCCGGCAGGAAAGGGAATCCTCCGTTATCAGCACCTTCATCAGACGGACCGTCAACATCTTCCTCCGACTGACCGGTTCCGTCTCCTTCACTTCCGGAAGTGTCTTCCTCCTGCCCTTCTTCTGCGTCCTCTGCAGTCTCCGAATCGTCACTGTTCTTTTCATCGGTTTCTGCATCGTTTTTATTGCCGAGCGTTATCGGTATCTTTGAGCTGTCAAACGCTGTATTATCCTCGTTCAGTCTGCTTACAGAAAAATCAATGACTTCTCCCGCTGCATAATACTGAAGATAATTTATAAGCTGAGAAGTTGAAGATACGCTGATTCCGTCAATTGCAGTGATTATATCTCCTTCCTTGAGGCCTGCTGCTTCAGCAGGACCGCCTTTTGTCACTTCACTGACATAAACACCGGCCGGATAGCCTGCCTGTACGTAATAAGACGGAACTTCAATGCACTTGATGCCGATATATGAAGCCTGGGAATCATCGACCTTCTGTCTGGCTGCCTTGCTGCCGAGACTGCTCAGAATCGGCTCCGCTGTAGCCATCGGAATAGCGTATCCCACGCCCTCTACCGTCTCATCCACATACTTGACTTCATTAATACCGATCAGCTCACCTCTCATATTGATCAGTGCTCCGCCCGAATTTCCGGGGTTGATGGAGGCATCTGTCTGTATGAGCGAATGAGCCTGGCCGTCTATCGTCACTTCTCTTCCGAGTGCACTGATAATGCCGGCTGAAACAGACTGCCCGTAACCCAGAGCATTTCCGATAGCAACCACAGACTCGCCTACGACCACATTATCGGAGTTACCGATTGAAATAATCCTTATGGCGTCTTTCGTCTCCTGTTTGATATCATCCAGCTTGACGGCAACGATTGCCAGGTCGTTATCAGCGTCCATACCCTTAATCGATCCGGTAATAGCGGCTTCGTCAATGAAAGTCACTGTGATATCGGTGGAATTCTGAATAACATGATTATTTGTCGCAATCAGGAGCTCAGTCTCCGTCTCACCGACTATAATGCCCGAACCTGCGCTGACACTCTCCTGCTGCGATGTACCGCCGAAAAAGTCTCTGTACTCTTCTATCGTGGTGTTCGTTATTGCAACCATGGAAGGCATACATTGTTCTACCACCTGCGGCACTGTCAATTCGACCGTTTCAGCTGTCGTATCGGCTGTACCGGTAGACACAGATGATGAATCCGCTTTCGGTTCCTCGAGGATAATGGTCGGAGTGGGCGCAGCAATTATGCCGTCGCCCTTTTCAGACGGAGCTTCTGTTACTTTTTTTCCCGCTATTGATGTTACACCGAGGAACACAAGAGCTGCGACAAGTCCGAAAAGAGCAGCGATACCTGCGAAAGCTCCGATTCTCTTAGCAGTCATTTTATTGCCGGAGTCCTTCTTGACAGAAGTTTTTTTCTTCTTGTCGTATCGTGTCTCGCTCGGATTTATGGGAGCAGGATCTACCGGCGTCTCGAAGCGGTAGGAATCATAGCTGCTGGAATAACCGGTACGTCCTTTTCCGAATCCGTCGTTCGTAAATCTCTCTTTGTTTTCAGGTCTTACATCAGCTCCGGTATTTCTCTGTTCAAAACCATGTCCGGGATTTCCGGCCGGTTGTCCGTACTGATTTCCCCGGACAGCGTCATTTCCGGGGCCATAATTTCTGTTCCCATAGTCAGGTGTCTGTCTGTTATTATTCTGTCCGTAAGCGCTGTCAGGGCCATAACTGCCGTTCATGGAATTTCCGGTATTCCGGCTGTAACTTCTGTTCGAGGCGTGCTCTGGATTCTGGCTGTAATCTCCGTTCCGGAGACCGTTCATACCACGGTTAAAGTTTCCGCTGCGACCGTTAACTGCGTTCGGGTCATAATTTACGTTCTGACTGTGATTAATCCTTTGGCCGTAATCTGCACTCTGACCGTAGTTGGCGTTCTGACCGTAATGAACGTACGGGCGGTTATTTTCCTGACTGTAATTACTGCGTCCGTAATTATTCGGTCTTCCATATCCTGCTGTGTTCCCCTGATTATTGCTGCCCCGGTCAATATTGCCGTCCTGTCCGGTTGGTGCTGCGCCGGAATTTTCTGTAACGTTGACCCTGCTTTCATAACCGCTGTAATGCGTCTTACCGAAATCGGTTTTCTCTTTTTCGGTACTATCTGAAAGACTGTTGTCCTGTGTCTGAGCGAACGGTTCAGACTTCTCGCTCCGCACACTGCCCGGAACATCGTTAATCACAGGCTCAGCAGAGATTTCCGGTGCCGAATCATCCCGGACCGGCAGAACAGGTGCAGGAGTAATAACAGGCTGCACAATTTCTGTCGGTATATCCTGAACCGGCACATTCTGCTCCGGTTCATCCGGGGCCGGCACATTCTGCTCCGACTTATCCTGAACCGGCACACTCTCCTCCGGGCTATTCTGAACCGGCGGATTCTGTTCCCGGTTTTCCTGAACCGGAATATCCTGCGGATTGATATCCTGTTCCGGTATATTGCTGTTTATTTCTTTATTCATGTCATCCATTTATGACGCCTCCGGTATCTATCTTGCCCGAACAGTTCGGCTGGTCAAAAGAAACACAAACTCTAAATGCTATAGAGGATAATAAATGCGGTAAATTCTGATGCCTGTCCGCTGTCTGTTCAGTAGATGTACTTGTATTTTTACTTCAGAACACAATGATTCATTGTGTACTGAGATATAATCAGTACTATATAGTCCAAATGTGAATAAAATGTGATATTCGCTTATTCATCGTAAATATTACTGTAAGACCAGAAATCTTTATTCAGGCTGCATCTGCGCACGAGCCCTGCCGGCAGACTGTCGTACATTTTTCCCAGGCGGAAACCGGCAAATTTAAATGCGCTCTGCATTATGAGCTGCGGAATCATATATGATCTCCCCACACTGTTCAGGTATACAGCAGTATCCTTCACCATGCGGACGCCTTCGCCCTCAGTTCTGATATGCCCGAACACTTCAGAATGCATAGCCTGAGAAACGCCATTGTCAAAGTTGCGGTGAAACTGCTGCAGCGATGAATAGTTATGAGAGTGGATTACACGGGCATCAGCCGCGTAAGCCACCGAGTATCCTTCCTTTAACGTTCTTGCCGCGAAAATCATGTCCTCATTAAAGATGCATGGCTCCTCGAATCCACCCATTTCCTTATGAAACCTGCGGTCATAGCAGGCGCATACATCAGAACAGAAAAATGCTTTGATCCCGAGTATCCTGATATCCTCTTCAGTCTTTACCCCGCTCTCATCGGGATAGTTAAAATTCCGGATAAACCCTTCTATGATCCGGCAGTCCTTTCGGGGAAGCTGTCTCGCATAGGAAACTTTGACTAAAGGATCAGAAAACGGCGCCACTAAATTCTTTATCAGATTTCTGTCCTTCGGAACCGCATCCTGTGTCATAAAAACAATATAGTCTGCGGTTGAAAAACCTGCCCCCATGTTTCTTGTTCCGCCATGATCGAACTTACTCTTAGGTATATGAAAAACCTCTGCGAACGGAATATCCCGAGTCAGATCCGGATCCCAGTATTCCTCTTCTGTGTTGATGATCAGGATATTTGATATCGGATACTTCTGTTCGCAAAGTCTCCTCAGAACGACAGAAAAAGAGTGATCGGGTTTATATGTCGGTATAATAACATCTACTGATGGATATTTCATTGTTCTGGTCTCCCCTTATTCAGCACGGACAATCTATGATTGCCGCAGCTGAGCATATTATCGCAGAAGTGAAAAGAAGCTTCTCTTTTGCGTTCACCTTATTATTTTACTACGTCTTTACATGAAAAGAAAAGTACCATCTTCTTCATGTGCGAAAAAGATGGTACTCTTTAATGTTTTTCGGTTAAATAATTAAGCTTTCTCCGACTTGACCGTTATCTTGCAAGATCAGCCTCACTGCCCGTATCAGGTACGATTCCGTTCTCAATGGCGGCATCTCTGTAGCCTTGCCCGAAACCGCTGTCCGCCTCGATCTTATCGCTGTATTTCTTCACATTCGCCGATACTACATAATTCGTATCATCGAATAAGAACTCATGGAGTTCCTTGACGTTATCGGCAAGCGTGACCGGAATAACGGCGTCAAGATCTCCGATGTCCGTTTCAAGATGCTCAAACGGAAAACCGCTCGTATATTCAATATTGTAATGGAACATCTGACTTGCCATCTTTATGAGCTGTGAGCTTGTAAAGTTGGTCTTGATCTTCGGAAATACATCTTCGATTATTGCAGTAACGGCCGATAGTCCTTTTCCCTTGGCCTTTTCTACAATTTTCTCGATAACAAGCCTCTGGCGCTGTGTTCTCTTGGGGTCGTTTCCTTCCGTATAACGGATTCTCGCGTAAGAAACGCCCTGAACGCCGTTCAGATTATATTCTCTTGCTTCCTGGCCCTCTTCGTATTCAAGAGGAGTGTACGGCATACCCGTGACCTCAGCCGTCTCGACACAGTAGTTGTTCAGATGCACTACTTCCTGTTCCGTGAGCGTGACACTGATACCGCCGAGATCATCAATCAATGTCGCCACTGCAGTAAAGTCAACGATGACGTACTTTTCTATGTTGAGATCCAGATTGGCATTCAACATGGACAGGAACTGATTGACACTGCCGTATGCATAAGCAGCATTGGCTTTATTATAGCTTCCGTTTTCACTGTCGGGATCAATAATGACATAGGTATCGCGGTAAAGAGAAATCATTCTGACGCCCCATGTATCATTATTGATACTCGCGACCAGCATGGTATCACTGTTGGCGTAATCGATATCCTGTTCGCGGGTATCGATACCGACCAGTGCGACATTTGTATAACCGGTCAGTCTTTCATTTGTCGCCACTTCTGTATTGATGACTACGTCATCTGTATTGTCATTTACCACAGCCCCGGCCATATCTGTTCCGAGGTTCTCATTCAGAGAGCGATTAATTTTGGCAAATGCAAAAATACCCACCACAAGCACGACAAGCACAACGATCTCGACAACAAATAATACTATATTGCCGCCATTTTTCTTTTTCTTTTTTCTTCTTTTCTTATTAGTGGCCATGTTGACTTCTGCTCCTTCAGGAAAGCTTGTAATTAAACACAACGCGATATTAATAAGCGTTATTATTAATGAACCCTTTAAAGATTGTCATGATCATAATTTTGATATCGAGACCCAATGTCCAGTTCTCGATATAATAAAGATCATACTCAATCCTCTTCTTTATTGATGTATCACCTCTGTAGCCGTGAATCTGCGCCCATCCTGTCATCCCGGGTCTCACCTGGTGCTTTACCATGTACCGCGGGATTTCCTCCTGGAATTTTTCAACGAAGAACGGTCGCTCCGGACGCGGTCCTACAAGTGACATTTCTCCTTTTAACACATTAAAAAGCTGCGGAAGCTCATCTATGCTGGTCTTTCTCATGATCCGTCCGACTCCGGTGACGCGCGGATCGTCTCTGACAGTCCATGCCTTCTTTTCCGCCTTCTCTTCCTGGACTACCATTGACCTGAACTTATACATCATAAAAGGACGATTATGCAGCCCTACCCGCTCCTGTTTATAAATCAGCGGTCCGGGAGATGTCGCTTTAATGATTATTGAAAATATGATCATTACCGGCAAGGCAAGAATAATAGCGCATATACTTCCCACGATATCCATGAGCCGCTTTTCAGCAGCCCTGAATGTATTCGAAAGCGGAACGTATCGGATATTTATGACCGGCATTCCCATTATATCTTCCGTATAAGGTTTTGTCGGAATGATATTATTATAGTCCGGAATGAATTTCGTATGTACTCCCGATTTCTCGCACAGCGCAACGATCTCCTCCAGACGCGAATACTCTTTCAATCCAAGTGTGATCGCAATCTCATCGAGATGATTCTCCGGAAGTATGATCATCAGATTATCAATCCGTCCGATAACTTTGATTCCTTTGTAAGTAGTACCTGCTTCTATTCTGTCATCCAGAATACCGCGAATATTATAACCCCACTGAGGATTCTGTACTACTCGATCAATATATTCTTCCGCTGCACGGCTGTAACCTACAAGGACCACAGAACGCTGATTCAAGCCCTTCTTGCGATACCGCTTCAATATGGTCCAGAGCGTAAAACGCACAATGGTATCCAATACGACATTGAAGCAGAAAAAGAGGAAAACGAACCATCTGGACCAATATGTCTGATGCAGGAGCTGCAGAGCTGACATGAAAATCAACCCGCCGATTGCGTTTGCCTGCAGGATGGATGCTATCTCAAGCCTTCTGCCTTTTACACGGTTAGAAGTGTAAAGATTACATGCGGAGTAGATGACAAGCATGGACGGTACTACGAAATAAAGCGCACGCATATAAACCCTTTGCGGAACAGCTTCAAATGAACTGCTGAAAAGGAGCGTGCTCCTGTATCTGAAATACCAGGCGAGCCAGTACGAAATGCAGATGATTACCCCATCGATGACAGCCAGAAACCGGTTATAAAACTTCTGATTTTCTTCTATCAATTTCGATTACCTTCAAGATTTCGTATGTCCGTATTATAAAATTATCAGTAATTCAACCGGCCGAACGGCCTGACAGTTACACAGCTGTTTATGCCTCAATACCCAACTGAACATCAATATCGGATGACACAGGTATCCGGTGACATTTCCCATCAACTATACTATAGAGATGCACTTAATGCAAGGCAGAATTTCCCCGGTAAATATTAAAAAAAAAGAAAATTTGTCTAACTAATTAAACAATCTTCTCGGGCAATTAACCCACAATTCAATCTGTATCCTCGTATAATTCAGAATATTTTTGTTATTGTAAGAAATCTTTTTTCCTTCTTCTCTGCCTTTTCTGCACAGAGAAAAGCCTTTACGGATACCGCCCATGTACTCTCTGCCGAATCCTTTGGCAGTAAAAAAGGCTGCCTTTATCATAAAACCGGGGATCAGAAGCGGCAGATTCAGCAGAATCTGTGCCGGCGGCATATTCTTATAAATCAGGTAGATGCTGTTCCTCGACGTATTTTTCACTTTGAAATCATTATACACGGAACCCGTGGAGGCGCTTCCGACATGCAGCACTTTTGCCCGGGGAATGAAAATATTCCGGTATCCAAGGATTCTTGCCCGCCATCCTATATCCGTGTCTTCCAGATACGCAAAGTGATTCTCATCGAACAATCCGATTTCCTTCAGTATTTTCATGCTGTATATCGCTGCGCCGGCACAGCTTGAAAATATGGCACATGGTCTGCGATAGTTCTCTTCCGGTTTTCCCCTGCCTCTGGCAAAAGCCCAGCCGAATGAACAGTAATAATCTCCGGCGTCATCACACAGTTCCGGGTCGCTCATCTTCAGCATCTTTGCCTGGCATGAAAACACCTTCTCCTTGCCGGCGATTGCTTTCAGCAGCTCCTCAACGAACCTGCTGTCCGCTTTCGTATCGTTGTTGAGAAGAATCACATAATCACAGTCCCAGGACGCTTTGATTCCTGCGTTTACAGCTCCGCAGAATCCGGTGTTCTCCGGATGACGTATCAGCTGTGCTTCCGGAAATTCCTGCTCGATTGCATCAGCGCTTCCGTCTTCCGAGCCGTTATCAACCACTATGATCCTGTCTGCCGGCCGGGTCTGCGCCATAATGGATGTAAGACATGGCCTGAAGAAATCCATTCCGTTATAATTCGGGATTATCACCGAAACCTTATACGCCATAATTTTTCTCCGTTATCCTTTAAGCCTTTAACGAATAGTTCCATTTCTTGAGAGATAGATTCTTGTTGTAGTACGGATCCCCGTCCTTCAGGATATCAAGCCAATTCGTGCGCATATATTCAATCTCATCCTGGAACCTTTTAACTTTTTCAGGCGAATCTTCAGGTCCGCGGGTCCGCGATTCGTCATGATAGAGTTCCGCGTAGGGATCATAGACGACGCGAAGGCCGCATTTTCCCACTTTAAGGCAGAAGTCCACATCGTTAAAAGCAACCGCAAGTTCCTCTGTAAAACCGGATACTTTTTCGAATGCTTCTCTTTTCACGAGCATACATGCCGCAGTCACTGCGGAAAGGTCCTGCATAATGGCGGCTTTATGCATATAACCGCTCCGTCCCCTCGGCAGATCCACGAACATGGCGCCCGCGACTCCTCCTATCCCCATTATGATGCCTGCGTGTTGGATCTTGTTGTTCGGGTAATACAGCCTGCAGCCCACAATTCCGACATCCTTTCTCTGGCATACCCCAAGCATCTCAGAAAGCCAGTCCGGAGTTATGGTTGCCCTCACATCGTTATTGAGAAAAAGGAGATACTGTCCCCGGGCAAATCTCACGCCGTAGTTGTTGATTGCAGAATAATTAAAAGGTTTTTTCCATCTGACAAGCCGTATCTTCGGATTCTCGGAAAGTTCCCTGTAATAATCAAATGTACTCCGCTCAGTGCTCCCGTTTTCAACGATTATTATCTCGAAGTTGCCGTAGGAAGCCGAGAGAACCGAATCAATGCAGCTTTTGAGCACATCGGCCTGATCCTTATTTGGAATTATGATCGATACCTTAGGATTTCCTCTGACAGGGTATCTCACTCTGTAAAATCCGAAGTCAGGAAGCAGTTCTACAGTCCCTTCCGAGCCGGTCCTTTTGAGGTGCTCCTCTATAGCCCGCTTCCCTGCCTCATAAGCATACTGCTTGCTCATCGGATTGTCGGCGGTCGAAGTACCGGATATCCTCCAGTGATACAAAATCTCCGGAATATGGGCTATATGACCGGCCTTTTCGGTGCTGCGCAGTATAAAGTCATAATCCTGAGCCCCGTTCATCTCCGGACGGAACCCTCCGATCTCCTCTGCCAGAGTCCTTTTCAGTGCGACGAAATGGGTAATATAATTATTGGACCTTAATAAGTCGAGGTTGAAATCCGGTTTAAAATGCGGCTGAAGATGCTTTGATCCGTCCTCTGTCACTTTATCCTCATCAGAATACAGGAAATCCGCTCCGCTCTTTTTTATTTCTTCGGCGTACATGTACAGGGCCTGAGGCGCAATGAGGTCATCATGGTCGAGAAAACATATATATTCTCCTGATGACATACTCATTGCTGCGTTTGTATTCTCGGAAATTCCTTTATTCTCATCGAGCTTTTTATAGAGGATCCGCCTGTCCTCCCTTGCATAGGAGCGAACGACCTCTTCCACACTTTTTTGTCCGGAAGCGTTCTCCCGGTCGGAAGCGTCGGCGATGCAGAGCTCCCATTTCCCGTATGTCTGAGCCTTCACGGACTCGATCATCTCCCGGAGTATCCGTTCCGCAGTACAGTATGCCGGCACGACAATGGAGAAAGTAACTGCCGAATCCGACTTATCCAGGCCGGATCTCCTCTGCTTTTCCAGAATGTCTTTTCCCGGCGAGTGCTCCGAATACCATTTTTCATAGGGAACATCCTCCGGTTCCAGACGGTCCAGAAGATGATTCATGAATTCTTTCGGTCCAAAGTGTTTAAAATACAGAAAGGCTTTTTTTATCTTATAAGGTGTTATGATCAGCACGTTTCTTTCTCTTCCTTTTCTTTTTCGGCCCGGCCGCCGGGCTGTTTACCGGATCCGGTGCGGTTGCCGTTCTGTTATTCAGATCAGGGCCGGTCTCTGTGCCTTGTTTTCGTTTTGATCCTGATGCAGGCCTGTTATTCAGATCAGTTCCGGTCTCTGTGCTTTGTTTCCTGTTTGATCCGGGTACCGGTCTTTTCTTCCCGGGTAAGCTCTGCTTTTCACCCGGCACAGCCTTCTTCTCTCCTCTGCGCTTTGGCTTTCTGCGAGTCGGTTTCGGCTCCGGCGGCTCAAGACCAGCCTGATATGCATCCGCCGTTTCAGGTCTGATTCTGCGGATGACAGGGATGAGAACCGCTCCGATTGCAAGCTCGGCCGGCGTCACATTATACCAATTGTCACGCCCCTCTGTTTTTGCGTCCCGCTTACGGATGAGAACAGAAAACAAAATGAGCAGCATGACCGAAAAGAGAGATACAATGATGCCTTTTATAAGTCCCGGACATACATACCGAAGGCTTATATCATGTGTTCCGGCCTCGAGATCAACGCCGATGAAGCCTTCGTTGGCTTTCCGCATTTCTGTCTTTTCACCGTCTACATAGACAGACCAGCCGTTTTCAAAAGGAATGGCGATGAACAGAACACCTTGCTGAATGACCGTTACATTCCCGTCAATTCTGCCGTTTTTTCCGTTATCCTTCATGTATATCTGAGCTTTTGTGTCCCTTCGGTCATAATCGACCGTCACTGTACTCGTGAACCCGTCGCTGGCCTTGCCGAACGTTCCTGACACATCACTGTAAGGATAATAGGAGCAGATATTACCCACGTCCTTGAACCGATATACATAAACATCGCCGAACTGCCTGACGGCTTCGGTATCGGGAATGACGGCTTCGCTGTTTTTGCTGAGAACATATTTAATGCCGCACAGGCTTGACTGTGTTGTGTCGGCACACCCCAGTACATAGAGATAGTGATTTATATCGTTATAGAGAATATCATCCCAATACATATTGACGTAGTTCTGGATGTTTGCGTTCTGCGTCGAGTTATATGCACTGATCGGATGATATCCCTGGACCATGGAATCCGTGCACATTGTAGCGCCGTATGCCTTCTCGATCCGGTACCACTGTCCGTCATTCTGCCTGATCCACGACAAAGCGCTGAGCGTATCCTCATCATACAGTTCCGAAAAGTACCTGCCCCCTTTCAGTACGGTATCACGGCCTCTGAAGTTGGCTATATTGTCCACCGTGACATCCAGAAACAGCAGACATGCAAGCGCGATGATCAGATATTTCCTGATAAAGTCGAGTCTGCCGATAGAATACAGTACGAAAACCGCGCAGATAAAGATACAGCATATAAGGTGTACAAGAGCTGCGTATTTCGGATTCGCAATGCCCTGATCGATATAATAGACAAAACAGAATCTTGCCGTTACAAGACCGCCGAGAGCGAGTCCGATGTAACTGGCTTTCTTTCTCCTGAATATCTCATTCAGAGTGAACGCTGCGATCAGTGCAAAATACGGCATGCAGATGAACATGTACCTGGAGAAAAATTGAGTGAACCCGTTAAAAACAGTTCCGGTTCCCGACCATGAAAGGCAGCCGGCAACAAAGACCAAAAGGACATACTGACACGCGATGAGCTTGATCTTATTCACGGCGAATCTTTTGCCGCCGGCGGCCGCATGATCGGCGACGCGCACGCTTATCGACGGAATAAGGAAAAGATACTGTGCCAGAAGAATGACGAAGAGAATCGAGAAGAACAGGCAGGGATCTTCATAATAATTGAAAAAACCTCTGTAATCGGAAATTCCCTTGAATGTGCTGCCGAATAATCGTCCCACCAGAGTGCTGTAATAGATTTTCGGATACTGAACGAAAAGTCTCTGCATCAGAGGTTCCTGAGTCGCCAGTCGTGACGATACACTTAAAATGGCCGCAACTGCCGGCAGAAGGGTAATAAAACCGATCCCCACTCCGAGACCCATGACCCATGCAAGATGAAAGGCATCCCAGAAATACCGCGGAAATGAGCGCAGTCTTCTCATAAAGACCCTTACACACACATAAAATGCGCAGAAAATCAGGC
>CAMYVI010000045.1 GCA_947302185.1 uncultured Lachnospiraceae bacterium | reverse complement strand
AATGTACTCTCATCATCCACCGAACGGCTGAATGTAAATTCGCAGTCGATCCCACTCCCCTTTGTCCACTCGTTTCCGTTACCGGCAATGCAGCTGTACGTTATCTCCTGCGGAAGTGTCACGAAACTGTATTCCATACTCAAAGTATTTGATTCTTTGTCGTAATAGCAGTGTATCGGTTCGCCGTTCATCGAAACATCGCCGACGTAGTCGTAGAAACCATATTCGTCCTCTTCTGACAGGAATTCAAATCCTTCCTCAGCGGGAACAAGCTCGATTGAAATTATATATTCTCCCTCTTCCAGCGGAGAAGGCGCATCTCTGTACTCAGTCGTATAAACGCTTGCACCCGCAACCTCGTAACGGGCTCCGTCAGGTACCGTCGGACTGCCGGCATTTTCGCCGACGTGCGGAATTTCAAATGAAAGCGCCACATCCGCAATACAGCCTTTCCATTCCGCAGTTAGGGTGGTGTCATCGGAGGCGATGACATTTTCCCATAACTCGCCGTCATCCTTCCGCCAACCGGTAAATCTCCAAATTACCTCCTGATCCGTCACGTCCTCGAGGACAGCAGGCTCTATGGCCAGACCCAGGCGAGATCCTTTATAGACCTGAACAGGCTCCGGGTCTTGCGCGCGCCCTGCCGCATCAAATGTGACCGTTACCCTCTCGGGTTCGCCGAAAACAAATGCGAAGGTGCCGGTGACAGTCTGAATTCCATTTTCAAATGACATCTTAAGATGCTCTATCGGATCCGCGCCGTTCAGCGTCAATCGGTAATCATCCGGAGCTGCATGGCCAAGAGCCTGTATTTCAATTGTCAGATAGTATACGGCATTTTCCGAAAGGGTCTCATCTCCGGTATCCCATTCGGAAGATACACTGAGCCAGTCGTTCCCGCGGGAGAAAATGTCCTCAGAGACAGCTGCCGGCGCATCGGAGACAGCATCCCCCGGTTGAGGCTCCGGTATCAGGATATCAATGTTCTCCAGAACCGGGTTTTCGGCCAGTGTCATGAGCCGGGCTATGACCGTATCAAAGTTATGTGAGAAAACCAAATCCTTAGGGCTGGCAAGACTGAATATTTCCACGTTCAGGAACACTAAATATTCAGAGACATTTTCCGGTATCTCATCCGGTACCATTTCCGCATTGATCAAGTACGGTCCGATAAGCTTCAGAAGTGCATATATATCGACTTCGCTCAGCGGAAGATCTATCCCTGCAGATCCGAGAAATTCTGAAAGAGCTGTCGCGGCAGCCCAATAGTCCTCCGGTGCGTCATACTTCACAGCCATAGCCAGAGAACCCAAAATCGAAATAAGATTTTCCGGTTCGTTTATGAGCTCTTCCAATGATATCCCCTGGATGGCGCCGGACGTGACAAGGGACACTGTACGGGCAAGTGTGTCCTGATATACATAAGAGATTTCCGTCTCCGTGCCGTCCGGATCGGTAATGATGTCCGTATTCACCGCAGAGTAGTCCGCTCTTTCCGGAATCCTGTATGATAAGGCATCAATTATGCTGAAGAGAGCATTTCTGCCCGGTTCGTACGATTCTTCCTTCTCGACCGCATCACTGCCTATTTTGGCGAGATTTTCGAAAAGGCCGGCATTTGTCTCTTCGGTGTCGAGCTGATGGTCAACGCCGTAGCGGACCATATTCCACGGCGGAATTTCCGTCACTGCATCATCTGTGCAAATGTAATTATGGATATATCCGTAGTATTCCTCATTGTCCGGTACATAGGCCGCGTCGGCATTTTTCGGCGCTTCAAATGTATAAGCGTATATATTCCCCGCTGCTCCCGGATTCACTTCCGGCAAATGAGCGGCTACGAGACCTGCAATCGCGCCGCCCCGGCTGTGACCCATGATCCAGTATGTCGTGTTGCCGGCATCGCCCAGCGACGCGACGTCACCGAGAATGCTGTAAGCCGCGGCAGTGAGAGCATAATGATCCCCCTCGGTCGAGTCCCCGTTCACAATAAAGTTCTGAGTCCAGCCGTACTGCTTATCCGGCTGGTCGTCTGCACTGCTCTGTATGATGACAGCTGCAAGTGTTCCGGTCTCATCACCCTGCGTGATGGTTTTAGTGGCCCAGGCATAGTTACAGCTCCACGGGTCTTCATGACCTTGTGATGAAAATCCTATCGTGTCAAATCCCAGATTGCCCAGAAAATTCGCAACCGGTGTATCGGCATCGAGAGGTACTGCGGAAGCGGTCAGCTGCATGGAGAGGAGAGCGAGAGAATCATTTTCCGCAAACGGATCCTCCCGAAACCAATCTTCCGTATAGTAGAAGCTATCGGATAGCAGTTTTCCGGGTGTATATGTGGAGTAATACTCAGCCGGGCCGAATATGTATCCGCCGTCTCCTTCCGAAGCCCGAACCGGAGTATAGATGTTCAGTATAAGAACCGATATAAGGAGCAGAGAGATAAGTGTCTTAAATACCTTTTTCATTCCTATACCTCTTTTTATGAAATCTCACCCGACAGTATCGCATCGATTACCTGTTTTCCGACATTAAAGTTGTTATGCCTGGCAGTTTCGAAAATGTCAGCTGATTCTCCCTCTTCCAGATTCTCAGATTCCTGACCGCCCCATAATGTCTCTGGCGTCTCACCGTTCATAAAGACATCCATGTTTACAGAGTCTCTTATTATAAGAAAGCGGTCAAGCATTCCCCTACGGTCCAGAACAACTGCCAGCGCATTATCCTCCATTTCAGATACAGCATACGGATCGGGACAGTTGTAGGTTTCTGCGATGAGACGTGCATTTGCCTCATCATATACACCCTTCCAGTAATTGTCTCCGGTCACAGCAGTCCCCTTCTGTACGATGGGATCGCGTGTAGCCCATTCGGCATTTTCGAACGCTTTTTCCATGAACTTTCGGGTTTTCGGTGTTGTCTCAAGCTTAGTGTCCTTAACGAGAGAGAAAACCTTCTCTGTGAGTTCCTGATTCAGGATCTTGTATGATACATCATCCCAGGTTCCATCGTGGAACCAGGTCGTCTCTACCTTTGTTTCGGATGACACCTCTTCCGGCTTTTCATCAGAGCCTGCAGAACTTATCTCATCCCCGTTCATTTCCCTGATATCTGCCTGATGACCGATGTCATAATCCACAGTAGCCGTTATGATGAAAACATCACCCATAACGGACGTTTCCGTAGCGGTGCCGGCGCAGCCGGTGCTTATGATATAAGCATCCGAATAATCAAATCTCTCATCTCGGAGAACCGCATCCAGGCTGAGGGCGCTGTTGACTTTACTCTCACCGGTTATGTACAGCGCGACGTCATCTTTCACATACAGCTTGGTGTCTTTGTTCCCGCCGTCGATTTCATATTCTTCAGCTCCGTCCAGATAGGCTTCATAATATAGCTGAGCTTCACCCGGCATATCTCCTGTCATTTCTCCGATTTCGAATTTCGGGAGGATCAGGACCCTGATTTTCTTCGGTTTGCTTCCGCAGGCGGTCAGAAAAAGGGCGGCGAAGATGAGGAGCAGCACACATACTTTCTTTCTCTCAAAACACATGTTGTAAGAATTCCTCCATTCTTTTAATGTGCCGAAATTTTGCAGTAGAGATTTCAGTTGTCCGGATTTTCGGCGGGTCAGTTCCTTTTTTATAGTAAACTATTTTCGCTTCTATTACAACAACAGGGACGGTTCTTAACGGTTGGGGACGGTTCTTCTCAACGAAGAACCGTCCCCGATTGTGATCCCGATTGTAATCCCGATTGTGATCCCGATTATGATCACCTGCCCCGCGCCGCGCGCCTCGCGTCGCGGCCGTACCTCACATAATCGCGGTATTCGGCACTACCCAGCGTGTCATACCTCGGAATATGGACCGGCTTCCGGCCGGACTGCATGATGAAGACCTTGCCGAGCGGAGCATAAAGCACTTCCTCATACGGAATGCCCATCCGCCTGGACACGATCTCGCAGGACCTGTCGTCGAACCCGCCCGGATAATAACAGTACACGGAGCAATTCTGGCGAATGATCGGCGCATCCTTCTCGTAAATCGCCTCCAGCTGCTGCTCGGACTGAAGCAGCATGATAGCCGAAATGCCCGCTGAACGGAACAGGCTGATATCGTTCGCCCACCCCTGGATAGGAGCCGTACATGCAAAATCGTCGAATATATACCGCACCTCTCTCGGAAGCTCCCCGCTCGTCCGCTCAGCGGCATACCTGATGAGCTGCCGCTCGGTATCCCGGTAAAAGAGGTTCGCGTAATACTGCTGAGATGTCTCGATTGCGCTGGTAATGACAATCAGAGCCTCCTTGTTGTTAGCAAATTTCTCCACATCAAACTGCGGCTTATCCCTCATAATCGTTCGAACCGATTCCGGAAATACGGTGCTGAGTGAACTCGCAAGCGTGTCACGGACACATGCTGCAGTCCTGTATGGCAGCGTATGCCACGCCTTGTATTCCCGCACCGCATAACATCCCGGTGACGCCTCCTCAAGATGCCTGAACATGCCATCGAGATTCGTTGTCACAGAGTAGCCGTCCTCTACGGGAATCAGCCTGTCAAATAGCTTCAGCACATCTTCCATGCCCGCCTCCTTGTCTTCATCGGAAGTCATAAGAGCCGCACCGATAAGACTTGCAAGCAGAGGCTTGGATTTCAGCGGCCAATAATCGTCATTGGTGTGCTTGATCGTCGCATCAATGACAGCCCCCACCAGAGCATCTATGTCCTCATAGCTCTCAACGGACAGAAGCGGATCAAAACCGATCGTGCTTTTTTTCGGTCTCATAATGTTCAAAATCCCGACATTGTATCCGCGCTTCCGCAGATACCGGGCCATCGCATACCCGTCCGTCTCCTTGGCATAGCTCAAAATCGGATTACTGTAGCAGGACCGTCCCATTGTCGGAATCACCACGCTGGTACTCTTGCCGCAGCCGGTCGTTCCGACAATCAGAGCATTGCCGTTTGGTCTTGTTTTGCCGATGTCATCCCCCGAAAGGATGTAATCTTCGCCCAGAACGATAGGATCTCTTTTCATGGTACCCCCCTTCATTAAATCCTCTCCACAATCTCATCGCAGATTCCGAACTTCACCGCCTCCTCCGCCGTCATAAAATTATCGTAAGAGACCGCCTTCTCGATTTCCTTCTCACTCCGCCCCGTATCATGTGCGAGAAGTTCGACCAGATCCCGCTTCGTCTGCATGATGGACTCTGCTGACTTGGCGATACTGGAAGCACTTCCGCTGATACCTCCGGATGATGAAGAAATAAGCGGTTCGTGGATCATCACCTTACTGTGCTTTAAAATGTAGCGATGTCCTCTCCTCCCTGCAGCAAGAATAATTGCCGCCATCGATGCAGCCATTTCGGCACAGTAAATATCGATCGGCACCTTCATTCCCTTCAGCTGATCATATAGATACAGGCCGGCAAGGACTTCTCCGCCGGGTGAGTTGATGATCAACTGAATCGGCTCGCGTTCATCCAGGCTTTCAAGGAAAAGCAGCTGTTTCACGACCAGATCGACAGATTCGCTGTCGATTCCGCCGCTCAGGAACACTTTCCTCCGGTCAAGCAGGACGGAGTCGAGGCTGAGGTTCTGAATGCCTGCATTTGTCTTCTTGATAACTTGCATCTCTTACACTCCCTTCTGTACTGATCACTCTGACTGCATGTAACTAAAATTTTTATCTTGTGGTCTCTCTGCGTGTACATCTTTATATGAAAATTCCGCATCCCCCGAACATATCACGATCTTCCTCTCATATCCTGCATCCCCGGAACCCTTCTGCCCTCATTTACATTCCTCCCGAACGTCTCATTTCTCCCGCCTCTTTTCCTGCATCCCCGAAAGCCCTCTGCCCTCATTTGCTCTCATTTTCCTCAAAATACCTCACCAGCTCTCTTCTCACCTCCGGCATCCTCGCGACCACAAACCACCCTAGCTCCGGCACCGCCGCCTCGTCCGTCTCGATCCTCACACGGTCATCGTACCCCGGTACATAGTCCATAGCGGACGGTCTCGTACTCCGGTTAATATAAGCCGCCTTAAAATGCAGCCCTGTCTCTCTTCCGAGCGCAAACGCCACGTCCAGCACCGTACTGCCGGTCCGTACATCCATCTCGCCTACTCCCTCGACAATAATTCGCGTCCTTGTTCCTCCATCGGCGATATGTTTCTCGAAATACCTTGACAGCTCGCGGGTCGCTTCCCTGGTCCGTACATGCTCGAACCATCTGATCGTGGCATGAATGACATTATTCTCCGGATTGTCCTTATCCGAATCCGTGAAGATATTGACCTGATCGCCATCCGTCAGCTTTGTCGGGAGAGGAATCGCGCTGTCGCTGCCGTTTATCTGGGCGTATTTCGCACACAATCCCACATATGGGTGTATTTTAAATGCGAGATCCAGGATCGTCGAACCCTCAGGCATTTCCTGAACTGTCCCGTCTCTGAGATAGACGTGAATTGTTTTTTCAAATGATGCCGCCGGCTCCGCTTTATCGATCACCGACATAGCCGGCATCTTATCATCTTCCTGTTTGTAGATGCATCCGTTAATGTGATCCGTAAATCCGCCGGCAGTCTCCAGAAAAAGCCGGTAACCTGTTCCGAACGAATCCCTCATCAGAAGGAAATGCAGATCCGTAACTTTATCTCTCCCCTCTCCTACAACAGTCATCATCAATCTGACATCCTTGAAGAAGCCTTCATCCTCCTCGATTTCCGGCTCATATACGCCTGCATGGAGAACCGGGTAGTAACTGAAGAAATAATCTTCAGGAGTAAGCGGGCAATCTTCCGTCGTAACAAAATAGATATCATATAAGGGGATATTCTTTTTGGATATCACAGTCGGAAGCTCTGCGAAAATATTGGACATCTTGTCCTGCAGATCGCAGAAAATGCTTCCCGTGAACCGTGTATAAAAAGTAATCGTTTTGATCCATTTTGGGTCAGGCAGTTCATTTTCCGGGAACGGCCGTATTCCCTCCTCAACATAAAACCGTTCATAATGACTGTAAAACACAGAGAATATATAGTCCTGCACCCACTTATGCGAGAGCCTGTTCGAATCACACAGTTTTTGATACCCCTCTTTGATCCGGTGATATGCATTCTTATTCTTGAGCTTAAAGCACCTGGTCTCAAGAATCTCAATCAGCCGGGTGGCTTGAACTGTCCTCAACAACGGGATCAGAACATCTTCAGTGTGCTGCGTCTTGGCGACCACTTTCTGAAACGGCATGCCGGCCATATCCCCGAGATTATGCATTCTGTCACCCACTTTAATGTACAGGGCCTGAGGATTCCGGCTGATCTGCTCAATAAGTTTCGCATCCGACAGGACATCCAGGTCTTTCTTCTCCATGGCCTCATATTCTTCCAAAGTCGAATCCAGATTTGTGACCGCCTCAACGAGATGAGTTACCTTGAGACCGAACTTTCCGGTGATCTCATTCATCTCTATATCCTCATCTTCGACAACATCATGCAGGAGAGCTGCTGCAATCACTTCGTTGTCTCTTCTCATATCGGCACAGAAGTGTGCCACCTCAAGAGGGTGGGAAATGTAAGGCGCCCCACCCTTGCGCCGTCTGCATTTGTGCTTTTCCATAGCGGTATCAAATGCATCCCTCAGCAAACTCGTATCCGCCGTCATGTATTTCCTGATTTTCTTAATCAGTTCAATATACCGCTCTTCAGCATATAGTTTCTCGTTTTCCGTGATAGACGGGTTCATAGTGCTGCCTCCATATATAGAAAATCAGATTTCCTGCCCGATGTTGTTATAGTATTTGACGAAATGATAGAAATCATCGTCGTCTGTAGCCGACACCTTAACAACACGGAAAAGATTCCGCTCCACAATACTGTTAATAATAGTAGTAAGATGTGCGCTGATAATGTATCTTCGATTGCGGTCCGCCATATCCGTATCCCTGTGGCTGTTGTCGGCTACGGTGTACTCAGACTCGGCACGGATCATATTGCTGATCTGATCGATGATCTGATCAAGTTCATTACCCGGCTTAATTGACGGATAACCGAGTTCAATATGCTTTGCTATCTCTTCTGATGATGCATTGATCTTGTAGCGGGACATCCCGACGAACTGTACGCACGGACATGAATCACGGCCTTTGGAAACGGAGACGGCAGCACCCAGCCCTCCGATATAGCGCTGCTTTCTGGAGTCCGGTCTGTGAATGATCATGCTGAGAATATCCTTGATACCGGAACTGCATGCGATAAAAATATGACCGTGCGTAAGTTTGATGTCGCCTTCATAGACAAGTCCTTCGCGAGTGAAATCCGCAAGAAGGACAGGGAAGTTCTTCTTGGGTTTCACCGCATTTCCCTTTACTTCCATACATCTGTCATAGCGCGCTTCTGCTTCTTTACGCTTGAGGCCCATGAGAGCCGTGCACCGGACCTGCTTGGTATTCGGATTACGGTAGATACCGAGAAGTCCGTATTCCAGAGCATTGGCGTCATCATGCATCTCGCGTCCCTTAAAGGCTGAAGTTCGGAAGTAATACACAAAGTAAAGCCCCAGATAGCGGGACAGCTCGTCCTCCTCGGGAGTGTAATCAACATCAATTCTCACTCCGTGAGATGACATGTCCTCATTCAGCAGTTCTTCTAAGGTGTAACCTGTCCAGTTCATAATTTCCATAAAGAAAGGAAACAGAGTCGGAATGTTGCCGTCATTTCGGATACCTGCAATCGTTGCAGGCGAAACGCCGATTCTCTCGGCAAGTTCACGATCAGTCTTAATGTGATACAGACTTTTGATATGGTTAATATTTCTTACCAGATTCTTGTTTGCCTCATGCTCATCCACCAACATTTTCATAATCTTCATTTCCTCCTCTCCAAAGAACTTATGCCTACAAGTTATTACAAACGAGTAATACATTTGTAATAAAGTTTGATGAGGATTTTACTCCCGAGTAACAGAAATGTCCAGTTCATATAGTCCAATTTTCTGAATGCAACATTTTTCTGAATAAATTACATCACATTTCTGATTTTTTAATTCAGATAATCAAATCCTGTTTTTCCCGCACATTTGTCGAAGCAGTCAGGCTGCTATATACTCGTCGAAGTTTTATCCTCAAAAGAAAGATACCGTTTTTGAAATATTATTTTTTGGATATAAAAAGTAAAATCGCAATAAGCCATTTAAGAACAAATAATTTCCGCATATACTCACGGACGTTGCGCGAATATATCGTATTTCATTGCAATGATTCGTAAGAAAGACCGATATTATACGGCAGCGTACAGACAGAAATAATTGCAGGTTTGACCATTCACTACCAAAATGCTATGATTAAAAAGCCGCTTTCGGAAATCAACACAGGTAAATGTATTTTCATACAACTTTTTATGCATATTTAAGATCAAGGAGACTCCATGGCAAGAACTCTCACGCGCTGCAAGCTCATAGAGCGCAGTTTAAACAAACGTTTCCGCAAAGAACTCTGGGCTCCGTTCATGACAGCCGTCATCAAGTACGAACTTATTCAGCCGGGCGACAAGATCGCAGTCTGCATCTCCGGCGGCAAAGACAGCATGCTGATGGCAAAACTCATGCAGGAGCTGCACAGACATACCCGGGTGCCGTTTGACCTCATTTTTTTGTGTATGGATCCGGGATACAATCCAGCCAATCGCGAGAAAATCGAGAGCAACGCAAAACTGCTCGAGATCCCGCTGACAGTATTTGAGACTGATGTTTTTGATGTGGCAAATAGCCAGGACCACTCTCCCTGCTACCTCTGCGCCCGCATGCGGCGCGGACACCTTTACAGCAAAGCAAAAGAACTCGGCTGCAATAAGATAGCGCTCGGCCACCACATGAGCGATGTCATCGAGACAGTCGTCATGGCTATGTTCAACAGTTCAAAGCTGGAGACCATGATTCCCAAAGTTCACAGCCTGAACTTCGAAGGTATGGAGCTCATCAGACCGATGTACCGTATCAAGGAAGAAGATGTTCTGGCATGGTGCCGATATAATGATCTGGATTTTATCCGGTGTGCGTGTAAATTCACGGAGTCAACCGCTATGCGAAAGCAGAACGGCGAGAACTCCCGCCGGCAGGAGACTAAAGATTTGATTAAAGAATTGAAGAAGACAAATCCCGGGATCGAGGACAGCATATTTAATGCGGTGCATGCTGTCCAACTGGATACCTTCCCGGGATATAAGACGATGGGTGAAAAGCACTCTTTTACAGAGCATTATTCCGATTAAAATACGATGCTATGAGAAAAGCACTCTTTACAGAAACATTATTCCGATTAAAAAAGCTGCCGCATCAGGGATCAGCACCGGATTTACCGAGGCTTCGTTCCTTGATGCGGCATTTGCTTAATATTTTAATAGTCCGAATCATCCAGCACCACGCCGTCCCACAGTCCCTCTGCCCTCTCGCGCTCATTCTCGAGGGCCTTCGCGAACTGAGTCTGATACAGTTCTGTGTAGACGCCGCCTGCATTTACCAGCTTCTCATGCTGTCCCCGCTCCACGATCGCGCCGTCCTTGATGACAAGAATCTCATCAGCTGCAAGAATCGTCGACAGACGGTGCGCGATCAGAATACTTGTACGGGATGCGATCAGCGGGTCGATTGCCTCCTGTATCTTATTTTCCGATATGGAGTCAAGTGCTGACGTCGCCTCGTCAAATACAAGGAGAGCCGGATCTTTCAAAAGCACCCGTGCAATCGAAATCCGCTGCTTCTCGCCGCCGGACAGCTTGAGCCCGCGATTTCCGACCATGGCGTCGAGGCCTTCTTCCTGTTTCTCGATGAGATCATAGATATTTGCTTTTTTCAGAGCGTCGATCAGCTCCTCCTCCGTCGCGTCTTCCTTCGCATACAGCAGGTTGTCCCGTATCGTGCCGTTGAAGAGGTAAGTTTCCTGACTGACGATTCCGACCTGCTGTCTGAGCCATGTCAGGTCAAGTTTCCGGACATCAACCCCTTCAAATGTCACCCTGCCCTCATCCACGTCATAAAGCCTGGGAATCAGGTTGATCATAGTACTCTTGCCCGAGCCGGAAGGTCCGACAATAGCTACACTGCGCCCGCTCTTCAGTTCAAAACTCACGTCTTTCAGAATCTGACGTTCCTTATTATAGGAAAATGCGACATGCTCAAATGTCACTTCACCGGTCGCATGATCCGGTATGACTGCATCGGGAGCGTTCTGAATCTCGACCGGCATATCGTAATATTCAAATATTCTGGTGAACATCGCCATCGACCGGATCCAGTCGACCTGTATATTGAGCAGCTGGTTCACCGGCCCGTACATTCTTCCGAGAAGGGCGACAAGGACCGTAATATCACCGACTGTCAGGTCTGCGTCATATTTCATCATCAGGATTCCGCCGACCAGATAAAGCAGCATCGGACCTATGCTCGAGAATGTCGAGATGACCACGCGGAACCAGCGGCCGGCCATTCCCTCCTTGATATTAAGGTTGATCATTTTCTCATTGGCTGCCTTGTATCTCTCGTACTCCTTCTCTTCCTTGCCGAATAGTTTTACAAGAAGCTGTCCGCTGACCGAGAGTGTCTCATTGAGGATCCCGTTAATATCATCATTTGCCGCCTGGGCTTCGCGCGTCAGACTCCATCTTGTTTTTCCGGCACGTCTTGTGGGAATGACAAAGAGAGGAATGATCAGGATGCCGACAGTCGCAAGAATCCAATTTTCCCGGTACATGACAACAATTGCCACGATAAGAGTGATGGAGTTGGAAAGTATGCTGGAGAGGGTATTTGTAATGATCATCCGGACGCCATCGATATCGCTGGTCATGCGGGTGATGATGTCGCCCTGATTGTTGGCGGTGAAAAAGCTCTGGGACATTTGCTGCAGATGCCTGAACATCGCATTTCTCATGTCATAAGTTATGTGCTGTGCGATCCAGGTATTCAGATAACTCTCCAGAACGCCGATCAGGTTGGCGCCGAGTGTGACCGCAAGAGACAGGATGATTAGTGTGACAAGGGCGTTCATATCCCGGCCGATCAGGCCTTCATCAATGATGCGGCCTGTCAGCACGGACGGCATCAGGGTAAAGACAGATGACACAAAAATGGCGCAAATGACGAGGAGCATCTGCTTCCAATACGGCTTCAGGTATGAAAAGACTCGTTTCAACAGTTCGGGAGTCACTTTCGGAGCATTGGCTTTTTCCTCTTCCGTGAGATAATTGCGGCCTCCGAAGCCGCCGGGTCCTCTTCCGCCTGCCATGGGCACCTCCTTCCGCTTTTCCGGCCTCGGGCCGGATAAGAATGCAATGACCGGTTCTAATATGCATTATATTATCTCAAAAATCCGGATATTTCGTCAATATAGAGGATTCAGACACATTTCAAGAACGCCGCGACGTTTATTCTTCATCGCGAGATTGTACTCACGATGAAGACGAGTTTCTCTTTGCGCGCGTATCTCACGACTGAAGTCACGAGTATTGCGCGATGAAGAATAAAATATCCCCGGTCATTACGGACCAGGGCAACAGGTTCCGCAGCCGGTTCTT
>CAMYVI010000044.1 GCA_947302185.1 uncultured Lachnospiraceae bacterium | reverse complement strand
GTGGAAGGCGCTTACGCGCCGCGCATGTCGCGTCAAGAACGCCGAGGCGTTCTTGTATCTGCATGCCTCTTTTGGTAAAGTTCCAACAGATCACCTTCCGGAACAAAACGGGAACCGACATCGTCAAGCAGAGAGTTGAAACCCTCTGCAATTTCACTTCTGTCTGTATACAACATCCCGTATTCCGCAGTCCAACTTTCTTCATCCTCAATATCAGCAGCCGCATTTCCCGTGATATCATTCACCATATCCTCTTCCCTGCAGTTCTCATTGAACTCAACCGCCATATCTCCTCCGAGAATCAGATTGGAATGTATCCTGTTGTTCATGCTCCGTTGAACACCGATTTGTGTACTGTTATCTATCAATGTGTTATGAGCGAACTCACAGCCTTCGGTAAACCCGAGGTCTCTGTCATACCCGCCGAAACATATGCCGGTCCATCCGCTGCAGTCCGCTATCACATTATCATGTACTCTGACTCCGGTTACACGGAACAACTCATTGTCCTCCGGACTGTGCTCCGTAGCTACTTCCAGACCTATATCGCAATTGAAGATAAAGTTATTGCAGATTTCTATATCCCGTCCCCCATCCACGTAGATTCCATCCGCACAGGGCTCATATGCTCCATCCTCATAGTAGGCAGAATTTCCTTCCGTGCTGATGTTGTATATGACGTTATCCCGGCAGATCCCGTTCCTCACCTGGTCCGCATCATATGGATTAGCACCGCTGTCCTGCTCCGGGTGCATTGCCGTCCCCTCAAAACCGATCATATCAATCCCGATGTTATTGTTGTCATGTACGCAATTCCCCGCTATAAGGAATCCGTCTATATTACCGTTCAAAACCATCGACTCACTTGATCCGCATTCACAGTCAAAGACCTCACAGTCTTCGACTGTTATTTCCGAAACAGGTGCCAGATCATTGCGGGCATAAACACAGATACCATGAATCCCCCGTACAGCATGAACCGTAGATTTTCTGATCGTAATGTCGCGAAGAACCTGATTTCCGGCCTCACGCGTACTTTCGTACTCAATTCCATGGGTCCCGCCTTCTGTTTCAAGCCCCTCAATTACTATATAACTCGTATTGCAAACGGATATACATGCATCCCCTTCCGAACGGATAATCACCCTTTCTTTCTCCGACGGACGAATAACAGTCGGAGAAGTCTCCGTTCCCGAACAATCCGGACCGAGCCGGACCGGTCCGTAAGTCCCGCCGTGAACGATGATCACAGATCCGGGCATCTCCCGGGCGGCATGAGAGACGGTTGCAAACGGAGCGTCCGGTGTTCCGCTGCCTGAATCATCGCTTCCGTCTGCGGCAACATGAACTTCTGCAGGCTGCGTCTGTTTTGATGTGCAGGCTGTGATTCCAAAAACAAATATAAGCAACAAAAAACAGTATATCCGCCTTGCGGCGTTTTCACCTATCAATTCTTGTTTCATGGTATTCCTCTCTTTTGTGCTCCTTCTGTCACTTTGCGGTATTTTTACGGCTCAAGACCACTACAGTTTCTATATTCGCGGTTTACAGACAATTCAACTCGCTGTTCTCTTAAAGTGTACAGATCCATCAAAACAGTCAATTAATGGACTTAGTCAATAAGTGTCATTTATCATCGATAGAATAAGTGTGGTAAATACTACTTCATTTAATTATAATCCAAAAAAAAGGAATTAAAAGCGTTGCACGGTATGTTGCACCGTCTTTCATAAACAAAGGTGCCGTTCGGCATTCTTATTTGGAAAAGACGACTGATTCTTTCCGTTATGTTCCGGAGTAGCTCATAGAGATATTTGAAGCAGTAGCCCTAAAAAGCATGATCGATAAAAAGGACGGTGAAAGTCGAAATTTCAACCTTCACCGTCCTTTTTGCTTTTAGACTGATTTTTTTTCGGTTATTTTGCGGTATTTTTACGGGTTAAGAGCACCACAGTTTCCACATTCGCGGTGAAAGGAAACATGTCGTAGGCCACCGCCTCTCTTGCCTTATAGCCATGCTTCTTAAGCCATCTGAGATCCCTTGCAAGAGTAGTCGGCTCACACGAAATATAAATGATCCTGCCGGGCCGCATATCAACCGCGGCCTGCATGAAAGCTTCCGTGGAACCGCTTCTGGGCGGATCCATGAACACGACCTCACACATCTCCTTCTGTTCTGCCATATTTAACAGAAACTTACCGGCATCATTTTCATAAAATGATATATTGCGGATATTATTGGCTCGGGCATTTCTTACAGCGTCCCTGACTGCGTCCCCGTTCAGCTCGATTCCGATTACCTCTTTTGCCTTGGCGGCTGCTGTAATACCGATGGTGCCGATGCCGCAATAGGCGTCGATCACACGCTCGCGACCTGTCAGGTTCGCAAATTTGACAGCCTGGCGATATAACTTTTCCGTCTGAACGGAGTTGACCTGATAAAACGACCTGGGGGAAATGCGGAACGTGTTTCCGCACAGCTTATCCTCAATATATCCTTCTCCGTAAAGCACGATTTCTCTGTTCCCGAGTACCATCGATGTGTGTTCATCGTTCACACTGATTACTACTGTGGTTATCTCCGGATGTTTCTCGAGAAGCTTTTCAACAAAAGCATTCTTGTTCGGCAGAATCGGAGATGCAAGGACGAGAACTACCATAATCTGCCCGGTCACATGACCGGTCCGGATCATAACATGCCGAAGCAGGCCGTACTCGCTGTCCTCATCATAAATCTTGATTTTAAAATCCCGCGTCATTTTCAGGATGTCCTGAATGATAGCATCCGCCTTTTTATCTTCCAGAAGGCACTCTTTTACGGGTACTACCTTATGCGTCCCCTGTTCATATATTCCGCAGACGTTTTTCTCCCGGCGGCCATCCTTTACATGTGCAAATGCCGCATTCACCTTATTTCTGTAGTGATACGGATCTTCCATCCCTACAATACCCGATAGTTTCACATAGGGTCTTAAAAGCTCGGACACATATTTTTCTTTGTATTCAAGCGTCCATTTATAGTCAAGCCCTATGAAGCTGCACCCGCCGCAGCGCTTCCTTACCGGACACTTAGGATAGTCGGACTCCGGATCCACCTTAGGTATTTCCGGAAGACCTCTGACCGTATGAACGCCCGGCAGAGATTTCCGGTTCCTTACGTTGTATCTTTCCGCACCGCTATTCTTTTTCCCGTTTCTGTCGGCGGAATCTTCTTTCTTTCGGCCTGATCCGGCAGCAAACCCTTCTTTCCTGTCTTTACCGGTATCATGACCCTTTTTTCTGTCGATCTCAACCGGTTGCCCGCTTGCTTTTTTCGGAGTATTTCCTCTCTGCTCTTCAGCCGATATCGGCTGACCCTCTTCAAGCCACTTCTCATAAGCCCGTTTAATGTCAAAGCTTATGTCACCTTCTGATTTTCTGGACATCCTTACCTCTTATCTCTCTATATATCTATATAATTATATATCTGTCAACGGACGCAAAAATCTTATCTGATTCCGGACCGAATTGCAACATCATTTTTCACTTATCATAACAGACTTGTAAGTCATATTTTACTTATCATGGCAGACTATGACGCAGGCACAAAAATAACTGTTTCCTTGAGCATCAGGAATGCCCCGCGATTTCTCGCGGGGCATTCCCTTTGCTGAAAGATGACTATGCAGATATATGAAAAGGCATTACTGCCTATACGTCTTTTAGATCCATCGTACACCGGGTTCATTCAGTCAACCATCAGAACCTGATTTCACTTTGCGTGTTCATCTCATGATTGAAATCACGGGAATTCTGCGTCAGAGCTTAAATTCAATGACCCTGTATAGTTTAATAATATATAGTCATTATACCATTAACGCCTGTCAAATTCTTGTCAAATTCAGTCAAAACTTGCAATATACGTTTTTTTCGGGCACTATTTCTGGCTATTTTCCTCAATGGCTATGACTTGTTTAATCATAACAGCCGATACTTGTCACACTCTGCCCGCCTAAACTGCGGTAAAACATGATTTTTGTCCTTCCCGGCCAAAAATCCTTGCAATCACAACAATAATACGATTATATTAAAGTTGTCTACCTGTCATACCGCAACTGTAGTCGCCGGTCAAAACAACTGGGGGTGCACATGTATTCTTTACACTACAACGAGAAAAAAGATTTTGAGATATTTCGAATGAACTCTCAGCACATCTCACCTCATCTTCATAAGAATATCGAATTTGCCTACTGTCTCGAAGGTACTCTTGCAGTCGGAGTGGGTACGACACTTTACGGCCTTGAAAAGGGAGATCTGGCTGTCATTTTTCCTGAACAGATTCATCATTACCAGTCTTTCGGAGAACAGGGGCGCACTCTTTACATGCTGGCCACGCCTTCCCTATGCGGTTCCTTCATGCAGACAATCACGACTCTCGTGCCCGAAACTCCGATTATCCGCGCAAGAGACGTACATCCGGACATTTATTATGCTCTGGAAACGCTCGACCTGGATCATGACAGCCCGCATTCTGACATACTTCATCAGGCCTATGTCATGATCATGCTGGCAAGGACACTTCCTTACCTGAAGCTCAAAGAAAAAAGCCCGGGGACGGGAGAAAATCTCGTATACAGAACCGTCTCCTATATAGCCGAGCACTACACGGAAGCAGACCTCACACTTACGAAAGTCGCTCATGATCTCTATGTCAGCCCGTTCGCACTGTCCAGAATCTTCTCCGGAACATTTCATATGAACTTTAACAGATATCTCAACATCACCAGACTGGAGTATGTCAGATATCTGCTCGAATACACCGACCAGTCGATTACGGAAGCTTATGAGAACGCCGGCTTCGGCAGTCAGCGTACTTTCAACAGAGCTTTCCGGGAACATTTTCATATGACACCGAAAGAATACAGAGAATTAAATCAGTCCAAAGAAAAAGAGCTGCCGACTTAAGGCAGCTCCTTCTATCCTATTTAACCATTTCCCATTGTTCCGTATCTGTCTGATATCCTCTGTCTTACTTGACCGGCACACAGTGCCTGTCATTGATATCTTTTACCTTCTGAACACGTTTTACATATTTTTCGGCTGTAAAAGCATCGGTCGTCATCCAGGTATTGACTATTTCCGTTGAAATCAGGGTTCCGATAATCTTCGCTCCCAGGCACAGTACATTGGTATCATTATGCTGACGGGAAAGGGCAGCACACAATGTATCCTGGCATACAGCCGCATAAATGCCGTTGATCTTATTGGCTATCATCGCACTTCCGTAGCCGACTCCGTCTACAAAGATTCCCCTGTCACATTCCCCTTTTGCAACAGCGAGAGCTGCCGGATAAATATAATCCGGAAGATCGGCCGGTTCGGTGTCATAGGTTCCGAAGTCAACGACCTCATGCCCCATTGCCTCCAGCTGTTTCTTGATCTCGTTCTTCATGTTAGTGCCTGCATGATCGTTTGCCATAGCGATTTTCATATCCAGTCCTCCTTTTTATTTAAATTTTCATTCAAAATAACTCTTACTTAAGGAACGTCTCTGTGCTCTTGCCGCGCTTCGCAGGATGCCGGTCACCGTCGCAATTCGCCTTCCCTGTTCATCATCTCCACACAGCTGCCATTTCCAGCCATCCGCCGTCTTTGTTCACCTGAATGTATACCGGGTCATCGCCTTCATAGAGATAAAACGCTGTATAATTCTCATAATCGTAAAAATATATTGTGAAATTATCCGTCTCATAAGAGACATACTCCTTCTCGCCCGCTTCTTCGGCAAACTTACGGATTAATTCTTCATCCAGACCTAAAGCAGAGCTATCCTTTCCCAAATACTGCTGCACAAAATCTGTTGACGCTCCGGTCAGCGCTTTTTCCACGACAGACCGGTCAATGCTGTCCGATACAGTCTGGCAGCTGAAATCTAAGTATTCCTTGTTCCTGTAAAAATTTACCCAGGTCATTGCTTCGGAATAACCGCCCGAGACCACTTCGTTCTCTTCGTCAATATTTACTTCGAAGCCTCTGTCTTCATAGAGCTTTGCAAGATCTTCATTTGACATTTTAAATAATTCATCAAAATCATCCCTGTCTTTCGAAATGTCCTGATAAATACTATAGAAAGTATTAAATTCGTCATCGGTCAGATAGAATTCTCCGTTTTCTGCCGGCGCCTCGGAATGGATGTGGGAAGCGATATACTGCACTGCAGGTATGATTATCCGATTCAGGAACGTGAGCAGGAAAATCATAAGGACAAATGCCCCCAAAGCTCCCATTTTTCTATTCTTCTTCGTCTCGCTCTTCACCTGCTTGTTGACAAATTTCGACGAGTTGAAGTCTTTCATTTTCCCGAGTCTCTGTAACCGCTCCTCGCGGTTCTGCTTAACATTTTTGCGGACAGACGTCCACAGCGAATCGAGATCGTTGAGTCCTCTGCGAGATCCCGCGTTGATCCTGTTCTGAGCAGCCGCAGCCTGAGAATAGCTCTTTTGTTCCAGATCAGCGAGATATGCTTTTATTTCCTGCTCTTCTTTACGGGCTTTTCGCAACTCGCTCAGCCGGTCACCCGCCTGACCTGAATAAGTCTCCTGCCGCCTTTCATATGACGTGTGAGAGCGCTCGTTATTCCGTTTCCCTACGGCTATTTTACCGGCAGCAATCGAATCGATTCCGTAAGAATAACCCCCGGGTAAAGGCATATTAAGAAGCTCATCCATACTTTTTCCGGGAAGAGGCGACTCAAGAACAATATCAAGATGACTCCCCGGAAGTTCACCATACAGTAGATAATCAAGATGACTTCCCGGAAGTTCCGACTTTAAAATATCATCGATATAGCTGCCCGGCATATCCTCATAATTAAAAACCGGGTCGGCGATACCTGCATCCGTGCCCGACGCACCCATAACTCCGTTATAATTCTCTGCCATGAAAAGTTCCCCGCACAGCGATAATCAATAGCTCCCTGTTAACGCTCAACTGAACTGATATGTTGATTACGGGATTGTAGGAGTACATAAGCAAGGATCAATCCGTAATCGACGTTTGGCGTCTTAATCATATGTTTATTATAACATATTCATAATTACTCAGCACCCCCATATTCGGATTGCTTCGCAATCCTCATAGCATCGGCCGGCTATGCCCCGCATCTTGCCGCATCTTGTCCGCACAGTTTGCCGTAACCGCTGCCGAGCCTGTCACTTCACATTTCTGTCTATTCCGCACGATATCACTTCTCTCACAGCAGCCTGATACTCTCTCACAGTTTTCGCTTTTTTTACCCGCTTAAGCGGTTTTTCCGCATTTTTGAACATCGGTCCCATATAACGCCACAATTCTTTCATCTTGCTGATTACATGAGCGTCACCCGATAGCTCCTCCTGATAGCCTGCAAGTACTTTATCGTGAAAGGCCAGAAGGCTTTTCCCGCTCAGAGGTTCTCCTCCGGTGATTTCCTGAGCAAGCGCGGGATTCTTAATGAGTCCCCGCCCGATCATAACGCCGCTGAACATAGAATGTCCGCCAAAGCGGCTCTGAATAGATGTATAGTCGCTCACTGTCTGAATATTTCCGTTATAGCAGACCGGAATGCGGCTCGAGCGGAGGATCTCTTCGAATATTTCCACATGTGGGTCTCCTCCGTAGAATTCCCTCATGGTCCTCGCATGGACGATCAATTCGCTGATCGGATAGCGGTTATAGATTGCAAATATTCTATCCCACTCATCCGGAGCTTCGACACCAATCCGTGTTTTCACCGTGATCCTCAGATCATCCTTCTCCGGCTGAGTACCGATATTCCCATATCTCCCGATGTTTTCGAATACTTCCTCGAAAAAGCGATCAAGCTCATCCGGCTGCCCCAGAAAAGCAGCGCCTTTTCCTTTGGACGTCACGGTCGGCGACGGACATCCGAGATTATAATTAATCTCCCTGTAGCCGAGCGAAGTAAGTTCATTTAAGGCCCACAGAAAATCATCGGCACTCTTCGTCAGGACCTGCGGAACCGCACAAAGCCCGAAATTCTGTGCCGGGCTGACATCTTTCTTTTCCTTATTCTTCATTGCATGTGTCTCATGTGCGGCAATGAACGGAAGATAGTATTTTTCTATACCGCTGAAATGCTTTGCATGTGCGCTCCTGTAGACGTGTCCCGTTATTCCTTCCATAGGTGCAAAGTATATGCTCGGGTCAGATTGTCCGGAAGAAGTACTTTTGTCAGATTCCATCTTGTCACCTCCTGGACAGGATGATCACCGGTCCTGCCACCTCGTTATCGGAGCACACTTAATCGGCGAAAAAGCATAGTCAACGAATTCCTCTACCTCGTCTATCGTATCAAAGACTGCAATGCACACCTGGTTTCCCATGGCTCCCGCCAATGCATCCGGCATTCTGGTCAGCATCCTGTTGTTCTTTGCGAAGCGGCTGCCGATATCATCAAGAGAATGATGGTATGGTATCCCGTCACGCCTTCCGCAATAGATACAATACCGGGCATTGTCTGATTCATAGGGATGCCGGTTTTCGTCAAACGCGATCATATCTGCCCATATTCTGAAGCAGTCTGCATTCTGACTGAAGTTCAGCATATCCGGCGTGAAGCCTCCCGCCGGTCTCATATTAACTTCAAGGCCGACAATATCTCCCCGCTTTCCTACTCCCTCCCGATCCTCAGTCAGTCTGAAGAACTCAAGATGGAAGAACCGACTCCTGACATTAAAAGCTTTTAATGTCCTTACCCCGGCACTGCGTACCGATTCCGGAACACTCTTATTCACGTAGTAAAAACATGGTCTGCCTTCATTCACCATATCCATAATGGATTCCACAGTGACATGGCTGGCTGCAAATAAAACATCTGAGTTTGAATCACAGACACCGTCAAAGGTCGTTATTTCACCTTTGATGAACTCCTCCATTATATAAGGTGATTCGGGCTTGTTTCTGAAAAACTCCTCGAGATCATCGTTATTCATAAGCTTCCACGTGGCTTCCGCACCGACTCCTCTATCCGGCTTCACAACGATCGGGTAGCCGGTTTTCTCGGCAAATGCATGTCCGTCGACCAGGTCTGTCACCATCTGCCATCTCGCAGTAGGTACGCCGGCTTTTGCGTAATACTTCTTCATCTCGGACTTGCTGCGGAATCTTGAGATCTCATCCGATTTTAATCCCGTCGTTATATTAAAATCAGTGCGGAGCGCGGCATCCTGCTCCATCCAGTATTCATTATTGCTCTCGACCCAGTCCATCTTTCCGTACCGGGAAGTGAAATAACCCATAGCGCGAACCATCTGGTCATAGTCCTCAAGAGAGTCGACTTTATAGTATTCGGTAAGAGCATTTTTCAGCTCAGAATTCAGTTCTTCATAAGGCGCATCACCTATTCCGAGAACATTGACGCCGTTGTCATGAAGGCCTGAACAGAATCGTGAGAAAGCCTCCGGGAAATTTGGAGAAATAAAAACAAAATTCATTTTTTCCTTCCTTCATCTTTTTTTAATCATTTTTTCAGGAGCGCCCCGGCGTTCCTGCCTGTATTAAAATGCATTCTATCACACACTGACGCTTTATATCAATAAAACAATACAATGAATGCCGCTCGCAGCGATAAGAGCGGCCTTCATCGCGAGATTGTACTCACGATGAAAACGGGAATCACCTTGTGAGCGTATCATAGACTTACGGCACGAGTATCGCTCGATGAAGAATAAATAAGTTGATTTTAGTGTGACTGATTGCTATACTTTGCATGAAATCTTTTCACACCGGACCGGAATGGTTACATGTGCAATCGGTAATTACGGACCTCACTTTTGAATCGATCAGAGGTATTTAAAATGAAAATAAAAGCTTTACTTATCGCTGCATCTGTTATAGTTCTATCGCAGACAGGATGCGGGGAGTCCCTCATGCTTGAAGATGCGACCGAGACCGTCGATGACAGTTCATTAAGCGATTCTGTCCCGAATACGCCGGTCCCCGGTCAGACATCAGCCGGAGCTGCCGCGATTCTCGGTCAGCTGACAGGCGGCGCCGATGAAAGCGCAGGTGAAGACGCATCAGCCGGCGTATATAATGACTATACTCAAAATCTCATAGCCAGCACCAGCAAGGATGTTGCGGAACTTATACCGTACGAAATTCAGGCACTCGATCCCGACCGCGACGAAGAAACGGATACTATTCAGCTGCGCATTAACGAAGACAGCAAAGATCATAAAATATCAAGCCTGCGTTTCTGGATCGACGGAACCATTAATGACTTCGTCTGCAACGTGGATGAATATGACGTCTTTCGGGGCGCTTACGTATGCGATCTGAATTTCACGGACAATCTCTCCAATATCATAACCGTATTTACCTCCTCGAATACAGGCCGCAATCAGACTTCGATCTACTCTTTTGCGGACGACGTTGTGACATTGTCGGGTTCTTACAGCGGTTTGATCGACTTTTTCAGTGTGGACGGAGCCGGAGAATTCTCGATTACGGATGCGACCGATATCAAAACTTCCGAATACGGCACAATGTATGTGAGGAAGAATTATCAGACCAATCAGACGTACAGTTATGACGAAAGGAACAACGTTCAGGAACTGATTCTTACATCCAATTCGATCGGATACTATCCCGAAGAAGGACACTTTGCCATCGGATACCCGTTCTCCCTGAATAAAGAGCTGACTCTCTATGTAAACGAGGAGGAGAATTACCAGACAGGTACTCTCCCCATTAATTTCAGAGGTGTAATAAAGGAGGCTCTATTGGAAGAAGAACAGGAACCGAATGTCTTTTACGTCGAACCGGAAGACGGCTGGACAGACAGTGAGACAAATATTGACTCTCCGATCTACGCCCCGTCCAGTGCCGGTTCTGAAGATTTTGATCCCGATGACTACGCCGGATGGGTATCATATACAGAACTAAGTGAAGTATCTAAAGAAGACTTCTCTGTAGAGTAAAGAGGAAAGTGTCCCGTACTATGTCCGACGGGAAAGGAGCTGCCGCATCACTTGATGCGACAGCTCCTTTTTACTTACTCCTCTACCAGACTCATATTTGCACTGAACGGATCTTTCAGACTCAATGAATCGGAAAATGAAACGTCCGACTCTCCGTTTATCGAGAACTGAACACTTTCAACATTACAATCCTCCACAAGAGAGTTGACGATTGAATAGATCGTCGCTTCGGGACTCACGGTGAGGACATTTGCCTGAAACGATGAATTCAAATTCACATAACAGATCCCGTCGGAATTCGTTATTGAGAGGATCTGAACATTCGGCGGAACCGTCGGATGATTTCCCCTCACTTTCGGTCCTTCGATCAGTCGCTCGACGATAGCCCACTCGAGCGGCATACTGCTGCTGTAATAGATTGAACGCGATTCTCTTTTCAGATGCCTGCCGTCCTCGGCAGCATAATACAGATTGATTGAAGCGTGAGAATATGTGTTGATCTGGCGTCCGGCATTCTCAATGAAGGTATCGGAAGTCATTGCTCCAATTTCCTGACCTCTTGAATCTTTAATGGTGTTCCCGTTCACTGTAAATATTACGCCCTTTACGTCCGGAATCTGCATCAGGGTCCTGACAATTCCGGCACGCACGAGAACCTCTCTCGGTTTTTCCATCTCATGGTATTCTTTTGAAAAATCGATCGTAACAGTCCCGTCACTGACGTCACATCCCTGTACGGCTACTTTCTCCGTCAGCAGACGCTTGTGATTCTGCCGCTTAGGTCCTGCAATAATCGCTTTCAGATACCCGTCTATCGATTCATTGATATTTGTCCCGTCATCCGTATACTCTTCGTATTCGAGGGACTCTTCTTCTCCGTCCAGACAGTAGACTACATTCAGATTCTTAACATCTGTCTGTTCCGGAGAACCGCAGCCGATGAGCAGGAAGACTGCCATCATGGCACATACCGTCCCGAGAATGAGTCTATGCATGATCATTTATACACCTCATTTCTGATGCTTTTGCGGAATTCTGACCTGGAATGTCGTTCCTTCGTTCTCCTTACTGTTCACTTTTATGACGCCCCGATGGAGAACAATGGCGCTTCGGGCGATCGCAAGTCCGAGACCGGTTCCTTCAATCGTTGTGGAATGAGACTTATCGCCGCGGTAAAATCTTTCGTAAATGTGCTCCTGCTGATCCGCGGGAATACCGACTCCGCAGTCCGCTACCGTCACATAGAAGTACTTATGGTCGGCGGTCATGGAGACACGTACCCATCCTCCGTCCACATTATACTTAATTCCGTTCTCTATCAGATTCGTAAATGCCAGGGAGAGTTTGCTCTCATCCACCTCGGCATATACGTCCGGCATCGGCTCGACAAGCAGCGTAATATGATTTTTCGTCGCGATCGGTTTAAGCCGTTTTATGATCCCGTTCAGCATATCCGGAATATAGCATCTCTCGATATTGAGAGCAGCCGCCTTTTTATCCAGACGTACCATAGAGAGGAGATCGGAAATTATTTTATTTTCCCTGTCGATTTCCTGTGTGATGTCCTGCATGAACTCCTGATAGATCTCGACCGGAAGACCTTCCTGACCGTTCAGTGAATCCGCCAGGACCTTCATGGAGGTCAGCGGCGTCTTAAGCTCATGTGAGACGTTGGATACGAACTCCTGTCTTGAGTTGTCCATCATTCTGACACGTGACAGCATCTGATTAAAGGCGGTCGTAATGGCTACCGTCTCGGTATAGTCCGGAACGGAAATAGCCTCGTCTTCATATCCGTCCGTTACATCCTCGATGGCGTGCGTCACTCTCATAAACGGTTTTACAAGCCATCCGGAAAGAAAATAGCCGATAATAAGCACGAACAGCATCGCCAGTACGATGACTATCAGGCCCTGCCTCTCAAGAATTCGCGTGTTCTGTACAATTTCATTTGTAGAGATAGAAATCAGCATGACGCCTTCTACTCTGCCCGACTCTGTGAGAAGGGGAAATGTCATCAGAATATACGCATTTCTGTCGTCATATGAAGAAGTACCTTTGCCCGTTGAAAAAGTAGATACGACCTCTTTCGATACCGATGTTTTGCCTGTGTCTATATCATATGTATCCTTGACGACGCGGAAATCAGAATCGACAATGAGGATTCGTCCGTTATAGACATTGGAAAGGAGCGACAGCTCGCTGTTGATGGTCGGCGAATCCAGATTGTCCAGATAATTCTCTGTCTCTAAAGATTTGCATAAAATTTCGCACTGGTTCTTTACACTACTTTCGCGTAAAGAAACAGCGCGGTTCATATAGCCGCGCACGATT
>CAMYVI010000043.1 GCA_947302185.1 uncultured Lachnospiraceae bacterium | reverse complement strand
TACATCCCATGAGCAGGGAGCTGCGCATGCTGCTGACGGTTATGCAAGAGCTACCGGCAGAGTAGGCGTTGCGATGGCCACATCCGGACCGGGTGCTACGAATCTTGTCACGGGTATCGCGACAGCTATGCTTGATTCGATTCCGCTCGTCGCTTTCACCTGCAATGTCAGTCTCAGCGAGCTGGGGACGGATGCATTTCAGGAAATTGATATAGCGGGAATTGTCCTGCCTATCACAAAATACAGTGTTATCGTAAAGGATATATCAAAACTGGCCGATACTATCCGCAGAGCATTCAAGATAGCCCGGACCGGAAGACCGGGTCCCGTGCTGATAGATATCACGAAGGACGTTACGGAAAATTACGGGGAATATGTTCCGAAAAGAGCAGAAGTGATCGGTCCCGTTACAAGAACAATAATCGGGGAAGATACCAGACGTGCCGCGGAAATGATCAACTCGGCCGAAAGACCTGTCCTGTTCGTCGGCGGCGGGGCAATCGCTTCCAACGCGCATGACGAACTTATTTCGCTGGCACACAGGGCCGGAATACCTGTCTGCGATACGCTTATGGGAAAAGGTGCGTTTCCGGGTACCGACGATCTGTATCTGGGAATGCTCGGAATGCACGGTACGAAAGCAGCCAATAAAGCGATGCACGAATGTGATCTCGTCATAGCTGCCGGAGTACGTTTTTCCGAGAGAGACACAGGAGATACCGGGACGTTTGCTCAGCAGGCGAAAATTGTCCAGTTCGATGTCGATCCGGCGGAAGTAAACAAAAATGTTATGGTAGATTGCGCCGTGATCGGCGATCTGAGAGAAATAGTCAAAGATATCCTGCCGCTCGTCAAGTATGCCGATCATGCGGAATGGATTGCTGCAGTCAGAGAATTGAAGGAAAAGTTTCCTCTCAAGTATGATGAATCCGTTCTGACCGGGCCTTACATCATAAAGAAGCTCTATGAGATTACGCAAGGAGATGCTATAATTGCAACAGATGTCGGACAGCATCAGATGTGGGCGGCACAATATTACAAATTCATAAGACCCCGCCAGCTTCTTTCTTCCGGCGGTCTCGGGACGATGGGTTACGGCGTAGGCGCCGCAATCGGTGCAAAAGCAGCATTTCCGGAAAAACTTGTCGTGAATATCGCGGGAGACGGATGTTTCAGAATGAATATGATTGAGATTCTGACTTCTGTCAGAAGCAATCTGCCGATCATTGAAATTGTTTTGAATAATCATGTTCTCGGTATGGTACGTCAGTTACAGCATTTGTTCTACAATGAGCACTACAGCGCCACGGTTCTTGATGATAAACTTGACGTAGTCAAGGTTGCTGAAGGAATGGGTGCGCTGGCCATACGTGTCACAAAAAAGGAAGAAGTCAAAGACGCGATCTTAACGGCTATCGCTTCCGGCAGGACATGCGTTATCGACTGCCATATAGACAGAGATGATATGGTATTTCCCATGGCTCCCGGCGGCAAGCCCATCGAGGAGGCATTTGATCAGGACGACCTCGGCCTGACAGTTGAAGAGGAAGATAAATAAAAAAGGAGAAATTATCACATGTATACTTACCATTGCCTTAATAACATCTCAGCAGTAGGGCTTCGTCACTTCAACGATAACTATCAGGAGGTGAATACACCGGATGCCGATGCTATTCTCGTTAGAAGTGCAAGTATGAAGGAAATGGAGTTTTCAGAGAACCTTAAAGCCATTGCAAGGGCGGGGGCCGGTGTAAACAATATCCCGCTCGACAAATGCTCCGAAAAGGGGATTGTTGTATTTAACACGCCCGGAGCAAATGCCAACGGCGTAAAGGAACTCGTTATAGCTGGTATGCTGCTCGCTTCCCGCGACATTGTCGGAGGAATCGAATGGCTGGAGCAGCAGGAGACGACGGAGGACCTGCCGAAAGTCGTGGAAAAGCAGAAGAACAAGTTCGCCGGAAACGAAATCAGCGGTAAGAAGCTCGGTATAATAGGCCTCGGAGCAATCGGGGTCATGGTGGCAAATGCGGCTGCTAATCTCGGAATGGAAGTTTACGGATATGATCCGTTCATTTCCGTTCAGGCGGCATGGAGTCTTTCAAGCCATATTCATCATGTGACGGATCTGGATGAGATTTATACGAAATGTCACTATATTACCGTTCATGTGCCGCTTTCCAATGAAACACGCGGAATGATCGACAAAAGCGCTATCGCCAGGATGAAAGACGGAGTAGTCATTCTGAATTTCGCCCGTGACGGTCTTGTGAACGAAGATGCCATTGTCGAGGCGCTTGAGATGGGAAAGGTGAAAAAGTATGTTACGGACTTTGTCACGCCGAGAGTAGCAAAGACAAGAAATACGCTTGTCACGCCGCATCTGGGAGCATCTACCGCGGAATCCGAGGATAATTGTGCCGAGATGGCCGTTAAGCAGCTAATGAACTACCTTCAGAACGGCAACATTAAGAATTCCGTGAACTATCCGGATTGTGACATGGGAGTGTGCACATCTACGGGCCGTATTGCAATTAACCACAGAAATATTCCGAACATGATCGCTCAGCTGACTAAGGTCCTGGGTGAAGAGGGAATCAATATCACCGTGTTCAACAATAAATGCCGGGGAGAATATGCTTACAGTATTATCGACACCGACACGGAGATCCCTCAGATGGCAGTTGAGGATATTCTTAAGATTTCCGGCGTTCTTAAGGTACGCGTGATCAAGTAAAATCATACTGACAGAAAAACGCTTTCATTCACCGGCGGAAATTCTGATCCGCAGCACCTGTCGGACTTTTATTTGTTGCACGGAGAGTACATTATGGCAAAAAAAACTCTGCCTTTGATCCTGACCTTCATATTAATTTTCTGCCTGATCATGTCAGGATGCGGAAAGATCGGATCAAAGGACAAAAAGAAAGATAAAGATAAGGATAGCGGAATAATCGATATTACCATTCAGGATGAGGAGTTCTACGCGATCATCACGAAGGGTTCCGGCAACTTGTACAATGATCACATAATACAGGGTTTCGATAATATCATCAAAAATGCCGGTAAACAGTCCTTTGTTTATCAGCCGGTGAAGGGAACTGCAAAAGAGCAGATTCAGGTGGTCAGAGAACTGATCGAGAACAAAGTATCCTGCATTGCGATAGCGCCTGTTGACGCAGAAGCGCTCGGCGATGTTCTTCAGGAGGCAATAGAGGCGGACATTCCCGTCGTTTCATTTGATACTCCCGCAGACCCGGACAGCCGCCTTCTCGATGTCAATGAGAGCGGAACACAGGAAATAGCGGAAACTCTGCTTGAAGCGGTTTCCGATGTTTCGGACGGAAAAGGACTGTGGGCCATCCTGTCTTCTTTTTCTACATCTGCGAACCAGAATGCATGGATTTCGGCAATGCGTGACATCGCGAAGGATGACGCTTATGAAGGACTCAGGCTCGTCGAGATCGCCTACGGGGATGATAATTACCATAAGTCTTACGATCAGGCGGTTGCTCTGCTGAAAAAATACCCGGATCTCAGTGTTATATGTGCTCCGACTACAGTGGGGATTCAGGCAGCTGCAGATGCAGTCAAAGAAACAGGTGCCAAGGTGAAAGTCGTGGGGCTCGGACTTCCGTCCGAAATGGCGGAGTATGTTAAAGACGGCAGCATATGTCCGTATATTTTCATGTGGAATCCCAATTATCTCGGACAGATGACTGCATATGTTTCCATGGCTTTCGGTAACCGAAAGATAACAGGCGAGAAGGGCGAACAGCTCAAAGTGGACAATAATCAGATCTTTGAGGTGCAGGAGGCTATGGACGGAGGAACGGAAATTGTTGTCGGGAATCCGTTCAGGTTCGATAAAAGTAATATAGATGAGTGGAAGTCTGTGTACTGATTTTCGTCAGTTTACATGATTATTCCGCAGATTGTTATTCTCATTATTATTCAGGAGGATTCATAACTATGGCAGAAAATTGTACAACGGCAGATTGCAGTTCGTGCGGAGAAGAATGTCCGTCAAGAAAAGCGCCGCAGAGCTTTCTGGAGCCTGCGAACGCATCATCTGATATCAAGAAAGTAATCGGTGTAGTAAGCGGAAAAGGAGGCGTCGGCAAGTCTCTTGTGACTTCCCTGATGGCTGTAGCCGCTGCGAAGAGCGGAAAGAAAGTCGGTGTACTCGACGCCGATATTACCGGTCCTTCGATTCCGAGAATTTTCGGAATCAATGAGTCTGTATACGGCACCGAGCTGGGAATTATTCCCGCCGTCAGTGAGGAGGGGGTCCGTGTTATTTCCACCAACCTGATACTGGATGATCCGGGTCAGCCGGTAGTATGGAGAGGACCTGTCATTGCGGGAGTGGTGAAGCAGTTCTGGAATGAGGTCGTATGGGGGGATATAGATTATCTGTTCGTAGATATGCCTCCCGGAACGGGTGATGTTCCTCTCACTGTATTCCAGTCCCTTCCGGTCGACGGTATTGTAATCGTGACATCTCCTCAGGATCTTGTATCCATGGTAGTGGAGAAAGCTGTCCGAATGGCGGAATTGATGAACATTCCTGTCATCGGCATTGTCGAGAACATGGCTTATCTTGAGTGTCCGGACTGCGGAAAAAAGATCTATGTCTTCGGTCAGGGTAAGACGGAAGAGGTTGCCGAGCGTCATGCCATCGGGAAAATTGCAAGGCTTCCGATCATGCCTGAAGTTGCGGAATTGTGTGACGAAGGGAAAATCGGCAGGATTGATGAGAAGGTGTTGGAGTCGATCAGACCTCTATTTGAGTAAATTCGGGATTAAAAGTCCGGGATTTTTAAAAAACCGGTTGATTTTTTCGTTTCCTTGTGTATAATAGTCTAAGTCAAGTGCCGATATGGCTCAGTTGGTAGAGCAACGCATTCGTAATGCGTAGGTCGTCAGTTCGAGTCTGACTATCGGCTGAGGAACCCTCACTGCTGAATGCAGTGGGGGTTTTTTACTGTCCCAATACTCTGACGCAGCATTCTCGTGACGTTAGTTGTGAAACTTATGAAATAAAGTTAATCTGTTCATAAATTGAACACTAACTTTTTATATCATACATAAAAAAGAAAGGAGTTCATTGCCGATGGATCATCTGGATGCAGAGAAGATATTAACGAATGCCGATAAACCGGAAAACAGTGTTGAAACTCCCGATACTATAGAAAGTGACAGGAATATCCCGGAAACGGAAGAATCCGATCAGATCATACAGGAACTTCAGGAAGAGGCTGCCGAGAATACATCAGTATCAGATACATACGAAATGTCTGCCTCATCCGATACCGTGAGAGAAAAACGCGAGCCGCTGCGCGAAAACAGGTATCGTCAGCGGAACGGTTCGGATTATGAGAAACCGCATGTCGGAAAACATTATGATTATTACGATGATGATGACGATGATGAGGTTCCGTATGTATATAATGCCAAAGAAAACACCGGAGATTTTGTCTTTAAAGTTCTTGCCGGCATATTGATTTTTGCTATATGTATAACTGCTGTGGTCGCAGTACTTCTGGCGACCGGACATTTGAACGGTCTGATTGATACTTTGAATGAGAACCGCGCGGAAACTGCGGAGGCTGAATCGATGCCCGAGGCCACGCCCACTGTCAGGGTAACCCTGACACCCACGCCGGCTGCCACTGCCACACCTACGCCGGAGCCGACTGCAACGAAAACTCCTGCAGAGACTCCTGCAAAAACGCCGGATTCCTCAAAACCGCAGGGAACGGACGGCTCTGCGCAGGATGCAGATGTAATGGTTTTCAACGAAGTCAATGATATAGTCACAGCAAAGGAAATCACAAATCTCAGAAATGTTCCGAGCCAGGGTGAGGAAAGCTTTATTATTCACATACTGCAGAACGGGGAGACGGTACAGCGAACGGGGATGAGTGACGAAGGGTGGTCGAGACTTGAATATGAAGGACAGACTGTATATGCCATGAGTAATCTTCTGACGACTGACCTGACTGAAAAAAAGACAGGAGACAGTTCATCGGCAGACGAGTCCGGCAATGCTGCTCCGGTCATTCAGACTCAGTTCGAGGATGTGAATGAACAGGTAACTCCGAAAATTGAGGTCAACCTCAGACTTATGCCGAGTGTGACGAATCCGAATGCGACGGTCGTAGCCAAAATCAAAAACGGTGAGGTGGTTACGAGAACTGGTGTGAATGAGGAACTCGGATGGTCAAGAGTGGAGTATCAGGGACAGACGTTATACTGCATAAGCAGTTATGTGGAAGTAGTTCCGCCGGCAGCCGGAGCGCAGCCTGATGCAGCTGCCGCTCCTGTTACCTGACAGTTAAACGAGTACAAAGACAGCAGTGTAACTATTTGATGAATGATGCTGCCGCATCAAAAGTCGGGCACCGGCTGTACACAGGAGGGATGACCTGCATTTGCACGCAATCCGGTCTCCTTAAGTACAAGTCCATCCAATCTGTATACTACGACATCACCGGAATACTGGTTCGAGGTCACAACTAAATCGCCGAAGACATTAAAATCACGGGGACCGCTTCCGCCGCTGGGGCTGAAAACAGGATCAAGCAGCAATCCGTCCTCGGTGACCGGGAAAACAGCGATACTGTCGTGTCCTCTGTTCGAGACGAGCAGCTTTTTTGCGTCATATGTAAAACGTATAGCTGCAGCCGTATTTTCGGGACCTTCATAGCAGGCAGGAAGTGAACTTATTTTTTGAAGCGTCTCGAATCCTGTATCGGTTTTTTTGAGGACGTATACATAATTTCCCATTTCCGTTATAAGATACAGAAGATCGGGGCGGAAAGGATGAACAGCCAGGTGTCTCGGGCCGTCTCCGGGATGAACATGTATGTTTCTGTCAGTATCGATCAGTTTTCCGGCAGATCTGTCAAAATCGAATACCCATACGATATCCTGGCCCAGGTCACAAGCATAGACGGTCTCTCCGGTACATTGGATGAAATGCAGGTGAGGTCTTTCCTGCCTAAGTGGGTTGACTCCCTTCCCTTCAAACTGCCTGAAATCGGTTCTTTCTTTCAGCGAACCGTCATTGTTCAGTCTGAATACGGCTACGGAACCTGTTCCGTAATTGGCGGCAAATAGATATTCGCATGAGGGATCAAGGGATATGTGGCAGGCTGAAACGCCGCCTGTCATGAGCTTTCCGGTTATTTTGATCTCATTACCTTCATACAGGAAGGAGACGACATCCGCCTCGCCCTTATGTCGTTCTCCGGAATACAGGACACTTCCGTTCGGATGGGGGATCATGTAAGTCGGACTTTCAACTCCGGATACACTGCCGGTTTCTTCGATCGTCATCGCTTCCGTATCGATCCGATAACGAATGATGCCCTTTTCCGAGGGCGATGCGTAACCGCTGACATAAAATTCTCTGACCATGACGTCATTCCTTTCTTTACTTTGTGTTGTGCAGATAATTGCCGAACTCTTCCTCTGCGCACAGAGTTCGCGTTCACAGCAGGCTGCCGAAAAATGATGCTTCCGCTAAATGCCTGTGAATATCAGTCAGAAGAGCTGTTGATATGATAATACAACAATTTGACTGGAATATGCGGACATTTGCAAAAAAAAGAAACAAATTTGCATAGTACAAAGTGTATTCAATTGCTATAATTAAAATCGGTAGTGGTACTATCGGCGTCGTGATTATTTATAGCAATATATAGCAGAGAGGTGAAAAAAATGCTCACAATCAATAGTTTGAAAGAAAAACTCGCAACCGGATCCTATGACGGCAGTCTCGCGCATCTTTATTGCCGGAGCGTCGAAGCTATGGGGCCGTACAAAGAACGCATTGCCCATGTAGCAGACGGATACGCGGAGGTATTCGGAAAAGATGAAAATGCAGAGGTCGCAATCTTCTCTGCTCCCGGCCGTACGGAAATAGGCGGAAACCACACAGACCATCAGAGGGGCAAGGTCCTCACGGGATCAGTGGATCTTGATGCGCTTGCCTGTGCCGCTCCGAACGGAACAGAGACTGTGAACGTATTTTCTGAAGGATTCGGAATGACGAGTATGGATATTTCTTCTCTTGCTATTGTTCCGGAAGAAAAAAATACTACTGCGTCTCTCGTGCGCGGAATTCTGAATGCAATTTATGAAGACGGTCATCCGGTTTCCGGTTTTGATGCATATATTATTTCCGACGTACCCGGCGGCTCGGGCTTATCTTCATCCGCATGTTTCGAGGTTCTCATCGGTGTGATCATCAACGGTCTCTTCTGCAATAATGAAGTTTCTCTTCCGAAAATCGCAAGAATAGGCCAGTATGCTGAAAATGTATATTTCGGAAAGCCGTCGGGCCTTATGGACCAGATGGGATGCGCTATCGGCGGCATCATTACGATCGATTTTAAGGATGCTGAGAATCCGGTGTTCAAGGCAGTCGATTTTGACTTTGCAGGGGCAGGTTATGCACTTTGCATCATAGACAGCGGTGCGGATCACGCTGACCTGACAGACGATTACGCAGCGGTTCCCGCTGAAATGAAGGCTGTAGCGGCTGCTCTCGGTAAAGAGGTCCTTTCGGAAGTTGATGAGAATGATTTCTACAAGGCGATTCCGTCCATCAAGGAGACAGTCGGCGATCGTGCTATTTTGCGGGCTATTCACTATTATAATGACTGTGCACGTGTCGATGCTCAGGTTTCCGCCCTGGCAGAAAATGATTTCGGCAGATTCCTTGAACTCGTAAACGAGTCCGGTAAGTCATCTTTCACATATCTGCAGAATATTGCGACATACCGAAACGCTGAAGATCAGCCGGTTGCAGTGGCACTGGCTGTGGCCGAACATCTTCTCGGCGGAGAGGGTGCCTCCCGGGTTCACGGCGGCGGATTTGCCGGAACTATTCAGGCTTTTGTCCCGCTTGCGAAGGTTGACGCATTCAAAGCCGGAATGGATGCCCTTCTCGGAGAGAATATGTGTAAAGTCATGTATATCCGTCCGGTTGGCGGATGCACGATTGCGGAATAACGCGGACAATGCAGTCAGATGAAAATCGGGCTGCTCTCGGGTCCGGCCCGTTACAGCCGATACGGATGCAATAAACTAATACGCAGATAATCAACTGAACTTCCCGCTTCCGACACGGAGTAATACAGGCGGGAAGTTCCGGTAATATCAGTCTTATCATGAACGAATGCAAAGCATCTCAATGATAAGACTTTACTTTTTATCGGGAACTGAAGACCACAGTCCGATTTGACTTGAACGGACGAAAGGTCCCGGGAATCAGACTTGCGGGAGGTATGGCAATGAGAAAAGTGGACATATACGGAACAATCGGACCTATGTGCCGTGATGTTGATACGCTTGCTGCCATGTTCGAGGCGGGAATGACAGGTATCAGACTGAACCTGTCTCATGTTACCCTCAAAGAATCTGAGGAGCTCATCGGGAATCTCCACAGAGCGGCCGGTCTTTCGGGCGTGAAAGCCCAACTGCTCATTGATATGCAGGGACCTGAGCTGCGAATCGGCAGAATGAGTGCTCCGATTGATTTGAAGGACGGAGATCATCTTGAGTTCATCGAACAGGGAAATCCCGATGCAAGAAAAGCCCGGGATCTGAGAAAAATAGTGACTGTGCCCGGTGAAGTGATAGATGCGCTTCAGCCCGGAAAGGATGTATTGCTTGATGACGGTAAAATTCTTGTGAGAGTGGAGGGAAACAGCGGCCGCTCCGTGAATTCCCTGGTACTCCGTGGAGGACTTCTTTCGGGAAGGAAGAGCATTGCAATACCCGGGACACGGATCGATATTCCGACCATGACGCAGGCTGATCTTCGGAATATAGAAGTAGCGGGCGAGTATGGGGTGACAGCGGTAATGCAGCCGTTTGTCCGGAACAAAGAAGATCTCGTGACGGTAAGGAACGTTCTTCATAAGACAGGAAACGATGGGATATCGTTATTTGCCAAAATTGAAAATATGGACGGCGTCAGGCAGATCGATGAACTGATCTCTGCGGCAGATCATATTGTGATCGCAAGAGGTGACCTTGGGAATGCCGTAAAGCTCTGGGAACTTCCGGGAGTACAAAAATATATTGCGGAAAAATGCCGCCATGCATCGCGCGATTTTATGGTCGTGACACAGATGCTCTCGTCTATGGAGACGCACCCGGTTCCGACGAGGGCTGAGGTGAGCGATATATTCAATGCGGTGCTCGACGGGGCGTCGTCTGTTATGGTAACGGGGGAAACGGCAGTCGGTCGATACCCGGTGCTTACGATCTCCTATCTTGCAAAAACAGTGAGGGAGGCTTTGAAATACAGCTGTTCTTGAATTACAGTCACACTGAAAGGAGCATCATTATGAAGAAATGTCGTAAACTATTTGCAGCGGTCTCGGTAATACTTGTCCTCGCTCTTTCCGTCAGTGCGTGCGGATCCTCTGACCAGTCGAGCTCGACTGACTACAATTATGCCGCAACGGAGGCAGCAGGCGACTATGACCCGGAATCCTACGGTGCAGAAGCCAAGGCGTATGATTCCGAAGAATATGAAAACAGCGCAGATCTTGATATGACTGCCGAAAAAGGTGCCGGAGAAGGCGGAGAGGAGATTGAGGCCGCTGACTCCGAGCAGAAGCTGGTTTATACCTGCTGGATGACAATTCAGACTCTCGAGTTCACAGAAACACAGCAGGCTGTGAAGGATGCGGTCAAAAAGGTTGGAGGCATTGTGGAATCGGAACAGCTGACTGATTCCGACTCTTCCTGGTATTATTATGATTCGACGAAGAGAAGCGGAACCCTGTCATCGAATCTTACTATTCGAGTTCCCTCGGCAAGATATGAGGAGTTCCTCGGTCTTCTGGAGGGAGCAGAGGGAAAAGTGACGAACAAGTCACAGAATGTGGAGAACATCACGAAGCGATACAATGACCAGACGATCTATATTGAGTCTCTGGAGACTCAGGAAAAGCGTCTTTTGGAGATGATGGAGAAAGCCGAGACAGTCGAGGACATGATTACGGTCGAATCCCGGCTCACAGATGTTCAGACTGAACTGAATCAGGCAAGGAGCACTCTTGCATCGATGGATACGGATGTGAAGTATTCAACAGTAAATCTTTCTCTTGTCGAGGTCGTCAGATATACGGATACGCCTAAGACTCCGCTGACCTTCGGCGAGCGGATCACAGATGCGTTTGCGGATTCCTGGGCCAATTTTATAGAGCTGATTCAGGGACTGATCATCGGTCTTATTTATCTGCTGCCTCTTATTCTGGCAGTCGGAATTATTGCGGTAATCGTAATATTTGCGAACAGGGCCTGGAGGAAGAAACATCCGAAAGTAAGGAAAGAGAAAAAGCCCGAAAAGCACTCTTACGATAACAGAAGGTTCTTCAGGGGTCCCTCTGACCCGATGCCCCCTCATAATGAGATCGGGAATCAAAATATAGGTCCGGAGCCGGGAGAAAGTGAAAATCCGAACGAAAAGAAATGAAATAGTGTAAAGAAAAAATACTTGACAGTATCTGCGGGATGAGGTATATTAGCGTGCATGGACAAAATATATGAGCGTTCTCTGCTCTATGACTTTTACGGAGAACTGCTGACCGATCATCAGAAAAGAATATTTGAAGAGGTAGTGTTTGAAGACTGTTCGCTTGCAGAAGTCGCCGAAGAGCACGGAGTCAGCAGGCAGGGCGTTCATGACATGATCCGCAGGACAACGAAGACACTTGAACGCTATGAAGAAAAACTCGGCCTTGTCCGCAAGTTCCTGTTCCTCAAGGAACGGGTCAATGAAATAATGGTTCTGACGGATAATGAAGAAATCCGCCGGCTCTCAAAAGAAATACTGGAGGAACTCTGAGAATGGCATTTGAAAGCCTAACAGAAAAACTGCAGAATGTATTCAGAAAACTCCGTTCGAAAGGCAGACTGACGGAAAAAGATGTCAAGGAAGCCATGAAGGAAGTCAAGATGGCCCTTCTTGAAGCGGATGTTAATTTTAAAGTTGTCAAACAGTTCACAAAGGATGTCACGGAAGTCGCCATCGGCGAAGACGTCATGAACGGATTGAATCCCGGTCAGATGGTGATTAAGATCGTTAACGATAAGCTGATTGAGCTGATGGGTTCCGAGACAACGGAAATCAAGCTGAACAGCAGCGGCATGACAGTCATCATGATGGTCGGCCTTCAGGGTGCAGGTAAAACGACAACTGCGGCAAAGCTTGCCGGAAAGTATAAGAGCAAGGGACGCAGACCGCTTCTTATTGCCGGTGACGTTTACAGACCCGCTGCTATCAAACAGCTTCAGGTGAACGGTGAGAAAGTGGGAGTCCCGGTCTTCACCATGGGCGATAAAAAGAGCCCCGTAGATATTGTGAAAGCCGGCATATCTCATGCTAAAGAAAACGGCAACAATACAGTAATCATCGACACTGCCGGCCGACTGCAGATTGATGAAAACATGATGCAGGAATTAACGGATATCAAGGAAGCGGTTCAGGTCGACCAGACCGTCCTCGTCGTTGACGCCATGACCGGTCAGGAAGCGGTGAACGTAGCAAAAACATTCACCGAAAAAGTCGGAATCGACGGCGTCATTCTCACTAAGTGTGACGGTGATACCAGAGGCGGTGCGGCACTTTCCATCAAAGCGGTTACGGGAAAGCCTCTTCTCTACGTAGGTATGGGTGAGAAACTGAAAGATCTCGAACAGTTCTATCCGGACCGCATGGCGAGCAGAATTCTGGGCATGGGCGACGTCATGAGCCTGATCGAGAAGGCTCAGGAAGAATTTGACCAGGAAAAAGCCGCCGAGATCACAGAAAAGTTCAAGAAGGCTTCTTTCGACTTTAATGATTATCTAGACAGCATGGCACAGATGAAGAAGATGGGAGGTCTTGAGAGTGTTCTTTCGATGCTGCCGGGAATGGGCGGCAAGATGAAAGATATTCAGGGAATGGTCGATGAAAAGCAGATGAAGCGCACAGAGGCGATCATCCTCTCCATGACACCCGAAGAAAGAGCAAATCCCGATCTTCTGAATCTCTCAAGAAAGCGCAGAATTGCCAAAGGCGCCGCAGTGGACATTGCAGAAGTCAACCGCCTTGTCAAACAGTTCGATCAGGCTCGTAAGATGATGAAGCAGATGCCGGGTATGATGAACGGCAAAATGGGGCGTATGGCTAAGCGCGGCGGATTCAAGATGCCTTTCTGACTTTAGGATAAATACTCACAGAGCTGATTACTGCCATTATTATGGCGTAATACGTGCGGGGCGACCCGCATAAATAGATTTATAAAATTGATTTTATGGAGGAAACACAAAAATGGTTAAGATCAGATTAAGAAGAATGGGCCAGAAGAAAGCACCTTTCTACAGAATCGTAGTAGCAGATTCCAGATCTCCGAGAG
>CAMYVI010000042.1 GCA_947302185.1 uncultured Lachnospiraceae bacterium | reverse complement strand
CACGGTCCATATTGGTGATATCGCTTGACGGAGCCGTAGCCGTAATAGTCGCAGTTACATCTGTGAGAGCCACTTGACCTGCTCCCACCAGCTGTTCCTCCTGAATATTCTCTTCCGGGATGTCTTCCGAAACAAGTTCCTCTTCCGGAGCAGTCTGCGAAACAAGTTCCTCCTCCGGAACTTCTTGCGAAACAGGCTCCTCTTCCGGAGCAGCCTGCGAAACAAGTTCTTCTTCCGGAGCTGCTTGCGAAATAAGTTCTTCTTCCGGAACTTCCTGCGAAACAAGTTCTTCTTCCGAGGCAAGCTCTTCTTCCAACAAAACCCCTGCATTCTCTGCAAGCGCCTCATCAGCTGTGCTCTCGTCAGCTATGCTTGCTTCCTCCTGTGGTATCACACTCGCCCACAGGGTGACTGCCTGCGTTGAAAACACCATGCATATGGTCAGCAGAACAGCCAAAAATCTCCTAATTTTATTCATCACGTTCCCCTTTCCTGCAGCCGAAATTTGTGCCTATAATGCTGCACTGTAGTTGTGATATGTCTGAATGAAGACACTTGCCGTGCATCGATTCGAATCCGGTGGACTTGAAAGCCGATCGGTCTAAGCGCCGCTCAAACAGTTCAGGTAAAAAAGCACATAGTTGTTCAAAGTATAACAACCCATGATGTTGAATTTTAACAAATAAACCCCAGTTAAACAACATCGTGTTTCATTTTCATATATAATAAACATCAAATAGTATAACTTTTTGCACATTTTACACAAATCAATACAGTCTTTACCTGTAAAAAATCTGTTTTGTGATGCGACACAACAAAATACAGCCGTGTTATTTCCACTCACCACAATATTTAGGTGACAGACCGGACCGGACCCGTTTTCTTCTTCATCCGTGCACCTGCATCTTTTCGCTCCTTACCTGCCAAAACTTTTTTTGCATTATTCGGTAGTAAATCGTGAAGCCCGGTATTCTGCGCAATACGAAACAGGCAGACAGCTGAACGTATTCGTGGCATGCGGAACGCAGCAAGATGTTGAATGTATTTGTGTCATTTGAAACGCAAAAAACAGCCCGGCAAACGCACCGCCTGTGCGCCCACCGAGCCGTTGTAAACAATATAAAATTTTATTCTTCATCGCGCAATACTCATGACGTAAGTCTGTGATACGCGCGGTCACGTCACTTGAGCTGCTCCATGCTCATCTGCTCAAGAAGCTCGCTCTTGATCTTGAACAGCTTGTCGGAAAGGTCGACATACATCTGGTGAGGGTTGACCAGACGTCTGGTCTCGTCCCACATCGTGTCCTGCTCGCGCAGGCAGCGCTCGCGAATCTCCATCGTTGTAGCCGGATCCTCGTAGATGCACTCGCCGTTTTTGAACACCTGAACCATAATCTCTTTGAGAGTGAATGTCCCGGCATGAAGTTTAGTCTTCTTCCATGTCTCAATCGGGTCAAATATGATCATGTCCTCGTCCTCCGAGAACGTCTCCTCGACCAGACATATAAGATCCGCACGGATCTTTCCGGATTCCTTGTCGTAAATACGAACAATCTTCTTATTTCCCGGATTAGTGACCTTCTCGGTATTCTCGGAAAGCTTGATTTTCGGGATGAACTCTCCGGTCTCGTTATTCTTTATAGCTGCCAATTTGTATACGCCGCCGAATGCGGGATTATCTTTGGCGGTGATAAGATTTGTACCGACACCCCAGGAGTTGATCATCGCGCCCTGAGCCTTAAGATCTGTGATCAGATACTCGTCGAGGTCGGAAGATGCCGAAATAATAGCATCCGGGAAGCCCGCTGCGCAGAGCATCTGGTAAGCCTTTTTAGACAGATATGCAAGGTCTCCCGAGTCTATACGGATTCCGTATTTAGTGAGCCTGATTCCTTCCTGCTTCATCTCGCGGAACACGCGGATGGCATTCGGAACGCCGGATTCCAGAACGTCATAGGTGTCGACCAGGAGGGTGCATGCATTTGGATAAATCTTTGAATAAGCCTTGAACGCCTCATATTCACTCGGGAAGCTCATGATCCAGCTGTGAGCGTGGGTGCCGAGAATGGGGACGTTGAACATTTTTCCGGTGAGAACATTTGACGTTCCTACGCACCCGGCGATGACCGCGGCACGTGCTCCGTAGATGCCGGCATCCGGACCCTGCGCGCGGCGGAGACCGAATTCCATAACGCCGTCGCCCTTAGCCGCGTAGCATACGCGGGCAGCTTTGGTCGCAATGAGGGACTGATGATTGAGCATGTTGAGAACAGCAGTCTCGATGAGCTGTGCCTGCATGATCGGAGCGATGACTTTGAGCATCGGCTCGCGCGGGAAAATGACCGTGCCTTCCGGGATGCCCCAGATGTCGCCGGTGAAGTGAAAGCCCGCGAGGTAATCGAGGAAGTCATCTTCAAAGATGTTGAGGCTCTTCAGATACTGAATGTCGTCGTATGAAAAGTGAAGATTTTTGATATACTCGATGACGTCTGTGAGACCGCAGCTGATGGCGTAGCCGCCGTCGCAGGGGTTCTTGCGGTAGAAGGCGTCAAATACGACGATCTGGTCGGTCGGGTTCTTGAAGTAGCCCTGCATCATCGTAAGTTCATATAAATCGGTAAGAAGCGTTAGGTTTGTCGCTCTCATGTCCTGTCCTTTCCGTGACCTGTCTTGCGGGTCATTGGTACTGATGTGTCTTTACACCTATATATACACCTTTTGGGCGGGTTCGTCAATCACTCATTCGGGGACGGTTCTTCTCAGTTGGGGACGGTTCTTAACCATGAAGAACCGTCCCCGATCAGTCGTCACCCTTCTGAATCCATCCGCTTTCTGCGCCTAGCCAGCGTCTCCTCCACCGTCTTGGGCGCACCCTGCCGTCTCGTCCGCCGCGCAGCCGGCTTCTTCTCTGCCGGCTGAACTTCCGCATCCGGAGTCTCCGCTTTCTTGCGCCGTGTCCGCCGCACCGGCTTTTTCTCTGCCGCCGGTTCCGAAACCGCCTGTTCATCCGCCGACGCCGGCACACTATCCGGTTCTTTCGTCACCGGTATTTCCTCTACAGACTCTACCGCCGGCTCTTCCACCGCCGGTACTTCCTCTACCGGCTCTACCGCCGGCTCTTCCACCGCCGGTACTTCCTCTGCCGGCTCTACCGCCGGCTCTTCCACCGCCGGTACTTCCTCTGCCGGCTCTACCGCCGGCTCTTCCACCGCCGGTATTTCCTCCGATACCTGTTCTGCCACGGTATCATCCTGGACTTCTATCGGTACAGGCTCACTTGCCGAATCGTTTTCAGCCGGCTGCTCCGCGCGCACGCATTCGCGCAATGCATCGCGCACAATCTCGGTCACAAGGCATCTTGCATACCATTTACTGTCCGCAGGAATGATATACCAGGGCGTTTCGTCGGTCGCAGCGGCAATAAGCTCCGCAAATCTGTCCAGGAATTCCTTTCTCCATCCTTTATCCTGCGGCACCTGACGCGGTGCTCCGCCCGGTTTCGTTGTTATCACCTCGATCATGCGCTTCTTCTGCCTCTTGGCCGAGACATTGAGGAAGATGCGAACGACTGAAATTCCGCTGTCTTTAAGATATTTTTCAAATGCAGCTACCCTCTCGGCACCGCCTTCCGTCCCTGCAATATCATCATAGACGGAACCCTTCATGAGACAAATGTTCCCGTACTTCGGTACATTCTTATGCATTTGCCACAGGAAATCATGCAAATGATCCCCTTTCTTATAGCTGCGTATCTTCACGCCGCCTCTCATTCCTTTTCTGAGGTACCGGCACATCTCGGTCCTGCCTGAATAAGGCATTCCGTGACAAATAACGATCAGTCCCCGTTTTCTCGCCGCATGCATGGCTTTCTGAAGTTTGCCGATCTCCGTAAGGTTTGCCGAAGCCTTCTCCTTGAGGAACTCCCTGACGGGATTCTCCCCTTCTTTATTATTTACTTTATTTTCGGATAATTTCACGGCATCGGATTCCTGAAATTCCGCTCCCTGAACCGCAGCTGTTTCCTCAGGCGTACCCGATAATTCTTCGTCTTTCGTCTCTGCTGTTTCTGTGCCGTGCAATCCCTCCGTTGTAAGAGACTTCGGCTCCACACGCATCATCTCTTCATCCGGACTGATCAGTGTCGGCAGAGTCCGGAAATCCGGCTTCTTACTTCCGTCATATTTGTACTGTTCCAATACGCTCATCATGCCCTCCCTGCACTATCTGCAATTTATCTGCCTTTCTGTAACAAGCCGTCAACAGGCTTATTCTCTATCTGTATGCCTGTCTATCCATCGGCAGACATACTCTCTATATACCCGGCAAATCTTGCCCGGTTTCTCTATGAACCGTCGCCCCAGACCCAATCCAGGTCAATAATCAATATCCGGTCCATTCGTTCTCCCGGATATCTCCTGTATGCATATGCCGCCGACTCAAAAAGGCAATACAATTTGTCACCAAAAATATATATTTGTTCCATCATACGCGGAAAACGGATAACATGTAGAGCATTGGAACGGGTGAAATTGTCGTCACCGTCGGGATTTGCATTTGAATAAACCTGGAGCTCAGAATCCAGAATTCCGTAAGAACTGGAGAGCACTATCTTATCGCCCGATGCCGCAACACCCTGAATCCACTTGGAAGTGGTGGCGAGAAAATCAGCCGTGACGCTCTCATGTACCTCATCATAATCCGCTATGATCTGCGACTGAAGTCCGCCCCGTTCAGTTATATCAAACCGCTGAAGTGTTGATTCCCCGTCGGTGGCAAAGTAACCGATCATCAGCGAATTGTTGTTGTAAGTCATATACGAATTTCGATCGATAGACGCCAGTGTATAGCTGTAGGTCGCCTTGACCGGGCTGCTGTCAGCGTCAAGATCGTACTTCTCCAGCGTTTTCAGAGGATAAGCGACCGCCTTGGCCGCACCGGATGTACCTCCGGAGACCCATACGTTACGGTGTATGGGGTCGTAGGCCATCCCCCCGACATGCGCACGGTTGGGGAGTACGATTTCCTTGATAAAATCGTGGGTGTGGCGGTTCAGCATATATATCACGGAATTGTGTTCATGTGTATGACAATACGCACTTACGAAAATGTAATCCTCCGTCACCGCCATTCCCTGAGGAGTCATGGATGTGCAGGTCGTAATAGCGTGCAGCTTTCCGACCGTTGTTCTGGTCGATCTGAGCCCCGGGATAATAGCCGTCGAAATGAGCGGAGCACGAAGGTCGGAGAAACGCCATTTGAGCGATTTTGCAAGACGCCGCTGCGAAGCGTGGAGCACAGCGTCTGTGTTGGTCTCAACGAATTCAGCCTCCGGTTCGGTCTTGTTCGGAATCAGGATAGCGTAGGTTGCCCAGCTCCCGGCCGAAGCAACAGCCAAAGCCGTTGTGATGATAACTGTGAGCAGCCTTGAAGATATGGATTTGTGGTTGACTGTCTTTATTTTTGAAAACATCTGTTAGCACTTCAATAAATTTATGAACATCAGGAACTTCCCGGCAATCTTGCTATAATTATTTTAAGATGATTGAACCTGATGTGCAAGGGATGCGCAAAATTTTACAGAGCGGTTCTTTACGGGTACACTATGTGCTATACTGAAATCGTCACTTCTAAGGTTTCTCTTCATGCCTGCTTCAAGTATCTCTTCAAGCCCTTGCTCAGGCAGCTCTTTATGCTTTGCGCAAGCGTCTCCTCATTCCTATATACAAGCGACTTTTCATTCCCATGCACAGGCCGCTCTTCGTATCTGTCTCTATCATCTCTAAAGGACCCGACATGACTCCCATCTTCCGATATCTAAAGATCTATTTCGGCTACGATACCTTTCGTCCCGGTCAGGAAAAAATCATTACAACAATCCTTTCCGGACGTGATACCCTCGGCATCATGCCGACAGGCGCGGGTAAATCCCTCTGCTACCAGATTCCCGCCCTCACCCTCCCGGGGCTGACATTAGTGATCTCGCCACTCATATCGCTTATGCAGGATCAGGTCGCTTCGCTCAAACGGCGGGGAATCGGAGCAGAGTTCATAAACTCAGCTATCAATAACAATAAGAAAGAATTAATTCTCCGGAAAATTGCTGCAGACTATCTCCGTAATAAGCCATCCGTCGGAAATCTCTCCGCCGGTAACCTGTATGATAATCAAAATTTACGTTATAAGCCATCCGGTCATTTTAATTCTTCTCCCATCAAGCTCCTCTATGTCTCCCCCGAACGGCTCTCCTCGCCGGAATTCCGCACATTTGCCCGAAAGATCCGTATTTCCTTCATTTGCGTTGATGAAGCACATTGCATTTCCCTGTGGGGACAGCAGTTCCGTCCGGAATATTTGAAGATTGCGGAATTTGTCGAAATACTCCCGGAGCGGCCGGTGGTCGCGGCTTTCACGGCAACCGCAAACGCCGAGGTCCGAAGTGATATCATTACTCACCTGCATCTCCGCGAGCCCTTCGTACTGACGACCGGATTCGACCGGCCCAACCTGTATTTTGATGTGCAGAAAACAAATGACAAATGGTCCGCTCTCACCTCACTTCTGACCCGCCACCGGGGAGAATGCGGCATCATTTACTGTCTTACCCGCCGCACGGTCGAATCTCTGTCGAAGAAGCTTGATCTGAACGGATTCGCTGTTGCCCGCTATCACGGCGGCATGTCACCGGAAGACCGGGAAAAGGCTCAGAGTAACTGGTTGGACGGAAGGATGAACGTGATCGTAGCAACAAATGCATTCGGAATGGGCATCGACAAGCCCGATGTGCGATTTGTCATTCACTATAATATGCCCGGTTGTATGGAAAATTATTACCAGGAAGCAGGCAGGGCAGGCCGCGACGGGCTTCCGTCCGACTGCATTTTACTCTACAACTACCGAGATGTCGTCATCAATCGTTTTTTCATCAGCCACGCCGGAATCATGCCGGGAGAAATGGTCAAAGACGGCAGTCACCGAAGCGTCTCCGTCATCGAGGGCGTGTATGTGGCTATCGACAACAACGTTGACCTGGACGAACTGCGTGCCCATGAGCGCAGGAAGCTTGCGGCGATGCAGAAATATGTGGCCGGCGACATTTGTCTCCGCCAAAGTATGCTCGAATATTTCGGCGAGCATGCTCCTACCTATTGCGGAAAGTGTTCCCGCTGTCTCAGTCTCGCTCCGTTCGGACATCACTACTCGGCTCTCATCCCGGATGTCGAGTCTCCGGACCTCTACCTTGAGCTCCGCGCGCTTCGCCTTCGTCTTTCCCGCAAATACGATACCCTTCCTCACAAAATCTTTTCTGACAGAAATCTCCACGATTTCGCGCGGGCGCGTCCGCAGTCTCTTCCTGCGATGATGCTTCTCGAGGGCGTCAGTCCGGTGAACTGCCTGCGCTACGGCCGCGAGTTCGCGGCGGAAATCCGCCTGTTCGTTGAAACTAATTAATTAGGCAGGGACGGTTCTTGACCTGTCGCCAGTCCATAAGCGCACAATAAGCGAATTTTATTGAAATAGTACTTTATTTTCTTGTGGATTATGCTAAAATGTAACTATAAATATATGAATTTCCTGTCAATTTTACACAAATATACAATATTATGGGGAGGTGTTCTCATGAAACTGTTAAAGAAAGTTCTCATCACCCTCGGCCGCGAGTACGGCAGCGGCGGGCGAGTCATCGCAGAAGCGCTCGGCAAAGAACTCGGCATCAAAGTCTATGACAAGAACCTGATTGAAATGATCAGTGAACGGCACAATATTGACCCGGATGTCCTCGAGGCGACCGACGAGCACATCTCCAACCCGTTCTTCGATCCGTACATCAGCTACGGCATCGACACCGCGTCCCGCTCCTCGCGTCTGTTCGCGCTGCAGTCCAACATTATCCGGGATGCCGCAAATGAAGGTCCCGCCATCTTTGTCGGTCGCTGTGCCAATGACATCCTCTGGGAGTACCCGGATGTTGTCAGCATCTTCATTTACGCTCCGAAAGCCGACCGGGTCGCCCGCATCATGGAGAAAGAAAGCATCGCCGAAGACCTCGCAGCCGAAAAAATCATCCGTCGCATGGACAAAGCCAGAAAATCTTACTATCAGTTCTACACGGACAAGAAGTGGGGCAGCACGGAGGGCATGGATCTCATGATCAACAGCTCCGCGGTAGGTATCGACGGCGCAGTCAAACTTATAGAAGACTTCCTGGCGATAAAGGGTTATATCGAGAAGTAATATGCTTCCGTAAGCAGGCTGTCTTGCTCACCTGTGAGCATCTCAGTCATGACCTGCATCGAAAAGCAAAATCTGTTTACAAATGGGCTGTCTAAAGCGACAGTCCATTCTTTTTCTCTCATTTTCGAAACGAATATCCGAGAGCTGATAATCCGAAATTTGTCAACCCTCTTCGTTCATCTTGATTTTCATTTGCTTTACAGGTAAAATTAATTAATTATGGAAGAATATGTCACTCTTTCGGCGGAGTTCTTCCGAAATATACAGATGAGAGAGTCATGTCATGATTTTTTATATAATGGGCAAATCAGCCTCCGGCAAAGACAAAATTTACACCGAACTTATGACGGATTATGCAAATTCGAAAATCCGCCTGCAGCCCATCATCCTCTACACCACACGCCCGATCCGGACCGGTGAAGAAAACGGCCTTCAGTACCACTTCACGGATGAAGCAGGTCTTAACGCCTTCCGCCGGGAAGGCAAAGTCATAGAAGAGCGCACTTACCAGACAATTTACGGACCCTGGACATACGCGACCGTCGATAACGGGCTCGACCCGCAGAATAACAACTATCTCGCAATCGGAACACTTGTCTCCTACCGAAAAATACGCGACTACTTCGGGGCAGATCTCGTCACTCCGCTCTATATCTATGTGAACGACGAGAATCTTCTGACACGGGCCATGAAGAGAGAATCCGGTCAGGAACAGCCACGCTACAAAGAAATGTGCCGACGTTTTCTCGCGGACAGCGAGGACTTCGACGAAGCCAGGATCCAAGCCGCCGGCATAACACGCCGCTACGACAATAACGGGCTGCTGGAAGACTGTATTAAGGAGATTCGCAGTACCATAGATGAAAATTCAATCAGCCGGGTGAAATAGTGCAGGCAGAAAAACGACACTCGCACCGATAGCGCCGCAGCGATAACAACACACCAACACCCGGCCACCGCCGCAACACCGGAAAGGAGAGAACGCATGGACGAAAGAGGATTCGCCGCAGTAGTAGGACACAACGACATCATCGATCATCTTCAAAACGCCGTCAAAAGCGGCAAAGTTTCGCACGCATATCTCTTCACCGGAGAACCGGGATCGGGGAAAAAGCTGATGGCGACGCTATTTGCCACACTTCTTCAATGTGAAAAAGGCCGCAGCAATCCATGCATGAAATGCACCTCCTGCAAGAAGGCTCTCAGCCAAAATCATCCTGATATCATCATGGTCACGCACGAGAAGCCGAATATCATCACAGTAGGGGAAATCCGCGATCAGGTCGTGAATACAATTGACATCAGGCCCTACGAAAGCCGCTACAAAATATATATCATAAACGAAGCCGAAAAAATGAATCCGCAGGCCCAGAATGCCCTCCTGAAAACAATCGAGGAGCCGCCTGCCTACGCGGTCATCATGCTGCTTGCAAGTAACCCCGACTCTCTCCTGACCACTATTCTCTCCCGCTGCGTCCGTCTCAATCTGAAAACGGTCAGCGACAGAGAAGTGCGCGAGTATCTCATTAATGAGATGCATCTTCCTAACTATGAGGCTGAAGTGGCGGCAGCATTTGCCCAGGGCAATATAGGGCGCGCTCAGAATGCAGCCTCGGGGGAAACATTTGCAAATCTTGCCAACCGCACCGTTCAGATCGTCAAGGACATTCACGAACTTCAGATTTACGAAATCGTCGACATCGTAAAGCGGCTTTCCGCGGAGAAAAACAACATCGACGACTTCCTCGACATTCTGCTTATGTGGTTCCGGGATGTGCTTCTCTACAAGGCGACACGCGAGACGGATAACCTCGTTTTTCGCCGTGAGCTCAGCGAAATTCGCCGGGAAGCCTCTGTCAGCTCTTATGAAGGACTTCAGGAAATCATTGACTCGATTGAGAAGGCGAAGACGAGACTTCATGCAAATGTAAACTTTGATCTCACGCTCGAACTCCTCTTCCTGACCATCGCGGAGAATCTCTGAGGCGCGTTATAGATGAGTTCCTGCAAATGTGCTTTGATACCTGAACGGCATGTTACGCATGCTTTAGTCGCTGTGCTCAGAGAACACGGCACTTGCATAACTATATATTTATTCTTCAATATAAGGAAATAAAATGCAGACAATTATCGGAGTAAAATTCAGAAATACCAGTAAAATATACTATTTTGACCCCAAAGATCTCGACATCCATTACAACGACCACGTCATCGTCGAGACTGTACGCGGCGTCGAATACGGCACCGTCATCCTCTCTCCGATGCAGCTCGAGGATGAGAAAGTTCCGCAGCCTCTCAAGGATGTCATTCGCGTCGCGACCGAACTTGACACAGAGCGCGAAATGGAAAATCGCGTCAAGGAAAAAGAAGCCTATAAAATTTGCAAAGCCAAGATTGCCGAGCGCGGTCTTGAGATGAAATTGATACAGGCGGAGTATACATTTGACAACAGCAAAGTGCTTTTTTACTTCACCGCAGACGGACGCATCGACTTCCGTGACCTGGTGAAGGAACTTGCAAGCATTTTCCGTACACGCATCGAGCTGAGACAGATCGGCGTCAGAGACGAGACGAAAATCCTCGGAGGAATGGGCATCTGCGGGCGGCCTCTGTGCTGCCATACCTATCTGACAGAATTTGCACCGGTTTCAATCAAGATGGCCAAGGAACAGAATCTGTCCCTTAATCCGTCCAAGATTTCCGGATGCTGCGGCCGCCTGATGTGCTGCCTCAAAAACGAGGCCGACACGTACACCGCCCTCAGCAAGGGACTGCCGGCGAAAGGCGACCAGATGACGACGCCGGACGGACGGCACGGAGAAGTACATTCGGTCGACATCCTGCGCCAGCGCATCAAATGTATCGTCGACATAGACAATGACGAAAAAGAGATGCAGGAATACCATGTTTCAGATATTACATTCATTCCGCATTCCAAGAAGTCCAAAGGCCAGCAGAATCAGCCGAAGTCCGAGAAAAAATCCAGAAAAGATGATGCGAGCGACTTCACTCCCGACAAAACCAAAGGACGCAATGCAGACGACGGCGAGGCCGGCAAAGGGCGAAAGAACCGCAGGAATGAGAACGTGACGGAAGACGTCGATGATGACTACAGCGACGGAGACTACAGCGAAAGAGCTCAGCGAAATCGCAGATATGACGACGCCGATAGCGCCTCCGCTATGAGCCGGCAGATTGATGATAGTTTTACCGATTATAGCGAAGAAACTGATTTTAACACAAAGAACGATCCTTCTGCCCGCAGAGCCGAGGATGGCGAGCGTGGACCGGCCGGAAACCGCAGCGGCGGACAACGAAAGGACAAGAACCGCGAGAGTGCTCCCGGTTCCGACGGGGAGAAGCGCCAGGCGGCTCCCGATGAAGCCTCCCGCTCAAAGAAGCGGCGCCGTCGCAACCATTCGCGCCGTAAACAGGCAGGCGAGCAGGGTCAGGCGCCTCAGACAGAGAATTAATCTCTGAGACAGAATTTTCATATATACCATGATACGACTGGATGACCTCGAAAACGGATACTTCATATATCAGGATCCCGACGCCTTCTGCTTCGGCATTGACGCCGTTCTCCTCGCACATTTCGGACATTTGAGAAACGGTGACAGAGTTCTTGACCTGTGCACCGGAAACGGCATCGTCCCGCTGCTCATGCACGCGGCGGCAAGAGATGAGGGGGTCGCGGCTTCATTTGCAGGCCTTGAAATCCAGGCGCCTGTAGCCGAACTCGCCTCCCGGTCGGTCAGCTACAACCATCTCGAGGATTCGATCACCATAGCCGCGGGCGACCTCCGCGAAGCTGTAAGCCTGTATGGCCCTGCATCCTTCTCGGTCGTCACCTGCAACCCGCCGTACATGAAAACCCGTCAGGGTCTGCGCAGTGAATCCGATGCGAAAACCATTGCCCGCCATGAGGTGATGTGTACGCTGGATGATATCATCAGCCGGAGTTCAAAAGTCCTGAAGAGTCGCGGGCGATTCATCATGGTTCACCGTCCGACCCGTCTGGCGGAAATATTTGCCTTGCTTCGGACTAACCATCTGGAGCCCAAGAGGATGCAGCTCGTCTACCCATTCATCAATAAGGCACCGACGATGGTGCTGATCGAATCCGTCAAATGCGGCGGCCCCCAGTTAAACGTCGAGCCACCGCTGATCGTGTATAACTCTGACCGGACATACACGGAGCAGGTGCTGCGAATTTACGGGAAAGTAAAATAGTCGAATTCGGATTTGCCTCTTTCCCCGCACCTGATCACGAGAATATCTTGCACGCATTTGCCGAAGTAAGGGTTGGTTTCACACCTGCTTCGGTAATTTTTTAGGACGGAATACGTTGACCACACCACACCCACAACATTTCAAAGGAGCTTTCATGTCAGGCACACTCTATTTATGCGCTACTCCAATCGGCAATCTTGAGGACATTACCTTGCGCGTACTGCGCATCCTGAAAGAAGTCGATTTGATTGCTGCCGAGGACACCCGCACCAGCGGACATCTCCTCCGGCATTTCGACATCCATACACCCACTACCAGTTATCATAAGTTCAACGAACACGAAAAAGGTCAGGAACTCGTTAACAGGCTTCTCGCAGGAACCGACATCGCTCTCATCACCGACGCCGGAACCCCCGCCATATCCGATCCGGGCGAGACACTTGTCAGGATGTGCATTGAAAACCATATCCGCGTGACTTCCCTGCCCGGCGCAAATGCCTGTATCACCGCCCTTACATTGTCCGGGCGCTCGACGAGAAGATTTGCCTTCGAGGGATTTCTCCCGGCTGACAAAAAGGATCGTGATGAAATTCTTCGGCAGATCAGGTCAGAGCGCCGCACAATCGTCCTATATGAGGCTCCGCACAGGCTGGTCAGGACTCTTCGGCTGCTCGCCGACGCGCTTGGCGAGGGCCGCGGGATCACACTGTGCCGCGAGCTGACAAAAAAATTCGAGACAGTCACTGTCACTACGATAGGTGAGGCGATTGCGGCTGCCGGGGAGACGGACCCTCGCGGTGAGTATGTACTTGTACTTGACGGGAAACCGGATGAAGAGATTGAGGCCGAACGCCGTGCGGAGTTCGAGACGATGTCTATTGCGGACCATGTGGCTTCCTTTGAGGCTCAGGGGATGACCCGCAAGGAGGCGATGAAGGCTGTCGCGGTGGCGCGGGGGATGTCCAGGCGCGATGTCTATCAGGCGCTGCTGTAATTTCGTTGGCCTTCGTCGGGGACGGTTCTTCCCGGTCGGGGACGGTTCTTAACGATTAAGAACCGTCCCCGACTGGGAAGAACCGTCCC
>CAMYVI010000041.1 GCA_947302185.1 uncultured Lachnospiraceae bacterium | reverse complement strand
GAAGGTGCTTCGCACCATGCGCGGCGCGGCAAGAACGCCGAGGCGTTCTTGATGATGTCATATCTGTACGGTGTTGACATTTTAACCTGAAAACAGGTGAAATGCAAGGGTATCATGTTATGAAACCACGAAAAGGTACCGCCCGGCTGTGCAGGTCAGAGACTTAGTTCATGCCGGGCGGCTTTCGTATGGATGATATTAAATTGTCAGAGCAGGAGATGACAACGGAATTGCAGACTCAGTCTTCCGTGTCACTCAGTGCTATTCTTGTAAAACTGATTCGCATCACCTTCCCTTCCCGGTCGTAGTCATGATCCCTCATGTAAGTCGCGCCGGTATCATAAGCAATTTTCTCAGCCAGGAATTTAGGACTGACTTCAGTTCCGTCCGGATAATAAAAGCGGCAGCCTTCCTTCCTGAGACGCTTGAATTCCTTGAAATATGCTTTATATCGTTTGCGGACTGACTCTTTGGACATAGTTATAGTGCTCCGGTTTCGTGAGAATATTGTTGAATAAACATGAATTGTCAGGTAAGGGCAAAGGAATATTGCCCGGGAGGATCCTCTGTTTTTACATTATGTATTTTTGCATGGGGAAGTCAATACTTTGCCCGAAAGTGTGTAATATAGGATAATGAATTTGAAAAAGTGCCGAATTTTGTATCATTTGACCGCAAACGGTATTTTTCTTATATTTTCTTTTTATTATCGGCAATTTACGAATCAGAAGTTTGGTGATAAAATGTTCAAGACTATAGGCATGATTTAAAAAGAGAGAATGTATGAATAAGCAGAAAACACCGGTAGCATTTATTCTGGCGCTTGTCGGAATCCTTTCCGTTCTGGGAATCGTTGCATTTCTGATCGGGAGGGTCACTCCCACAAAAGAGCGCATGGATCTTCGAAATTATTACAATATCACTTCAGACGATGAAGCGGCACTTGTCACGGATGAAGGAATCTCAGGGAAAAGTGCGAGAATTATTGACGGCGTAATGTATCTTCCCTATGAAATAGTGTCAAATGAAATTTCCGGCAGTATTTTTTATGACAGCGCTGCAGGGACAATGATCGTGACAACACCGACAGAGAAGATGAGATATGACGCGGCCAATGAAATACGTGTTATAGATGATCAAACGTATGTGGCCTGCGATTTCGTGGAAGATTTTGCAAACGCAAAAGTTACCAGGCTGGACGATCCGGCCAGAGTTGTTGTACAGACACTGTGGAACTACAACGCTGAGACTGTTGTGCAGGATACTTACGTGCGCTACCGCGCGGGTATCAAGAGCAAAGTCCTGACTAAAATCGAAGAGGGGTCCCGGATAAGGGTAATAGACGTTAAAGCAGACGGAAGCCCGGGAAAAGGAAAGACGGAAGGATGGACGATGGTCCAGACGGAGGATGGTCTGCGCGGTTACGTTCAGGATGAATGCCTTGACGGAGTTGTGTTCACAAAAGAGGACGAACCGGTAATAAAAACCGGGGAATACACACACATCTTAAGAGACGGAAGTGTGAATCTTCTTTATCATCAGGTGTCATCGCAGTTAGCAAATGATGCGCTCTCCGCGAGTCTTGAAAACGTTACCGGTGTCAATGTCATCGCTCCTGTCTGGTTCCTTCTTGACTCAACAGAAGGAGAGCAGGCGTCTCTTGCATCTGCATCATATGTCGATACCGCTCACAGCATGGGCCTTCAGGTCTGGGCAGTCATGAATGATTTTGACGGGAAGATAAACGGGGCGGCCGATACACTTGCTGCTCTCTCATCGGATGCGGTCCGTGAAAAACTGGTCGCAGATACGGTTTCGATGGTGCAGGCTGCGGGTGCAGACGGTATCAATATTGACTATGAGAATGTATCTGAAGAATGTGCTCCGTATTTCCTTCAATTTGTGAGAGAAATGTCCATCGGATGCAGGAATGCGGGACTGATTCTGTCAATTTGTGATTATGTACCCGAGTATACCAGATACCTGAACCGCAGGGAGCAGGCCCGTGTTGCGGACTATGTTATCTGTATGTGCTATGATGAACATCGGCCGGGTTCTCCTGAAGCCGGTTCTGTAGCGTCCATTTCATTTGTGAAGGCCGGGATTGAAGACACAATGTCTGAAGTGTCGGCAGAGCAGACGATTATCGCCATTCCTTTCTTTACCCGTCTGTGGATGACTACAAGTCAGGAAGCGCCTGACAGTAAGGCATTCGGAATGAGCGAGGCCCGGCAATGGGCAGACGAACGCGGTCTGGATATGAATTGGGAAAACGAAGCCGCTCAGTATTACGTTGAATTGCAGGATGAGACCACATATTATCAGATGTGGCTTGAAGACGTCACTTCGATTGAAGAAAAAATGAAAGTAATCGAAGAGAACGGCTGCGCTGGTGTTGCTGAGTGGAAACTAGGATTGGAAACGCCGGATGTCTGGAACACTATTTCAGATCATCTGACTGCCGGATGAGGTGCGGCCGATTATGGAGACAGAGTATATAACAGTAGACCCTGCCTCTCCCGATCCTCAGGTGATCAGGAGAGCGGGAGAAATTCTGAAAAGAGGGGGATTAGTTGCGTTTCCCACAGAAACCGTCTACGGGCTTGGCGGCGATGCATTGAACCCTGAGGCTTCGGAAAAAATATATACAGCCAAAGGACGCCCCTCTAATAATCCATTGATAGTCCATATCGCTGATATGGATAACCTGGATCTTATTGCGGCCGAGATTCCGGAGAAAGCCTTAAAGCTCGCTTCCGTCTGGTGGCCGGGTCCTCTGACGATGGTATTTAATAAGAAAAGTATTGTACCGGATACCACCAGCGGAGGATTGTCAACTGTAGCGGTGCGCATGCCGAATCATCCGGTAGCTCTTGCTCTGATCCGTGCAGCGGGCGGTTACATAGCTGCTCCGTCAGCCAATACATCCGGCCGGCCGTCACCTACAATCGCGGAACATGTCCGTGAAGATCTTGACGGTAAGATAGATATGATCATCGACGGGGGTGAAGTCAGAATCGGATTGGAGTCGACCATTGTCGATTTTACGGACGAGATTCCTATGCTGCTCAGGCCGGGCTATATAAATATGGAAAAACTCGAGGAGGTTCTCGGAGAAGTACTGATCGATCCGGCGATACTCGATAATAATGAGGAGGAAAATCTTCGTCCTAAAGCTCCGGGAATGATGTACCGGCATTATGCACCGAAAGCACAGCTGACAATCGTAGAGGGCGATGAGAAGGATGTAGTCCGCACGATACTCGAACTGGCAGAAACTTCCCGAAAGGAAGGCCGCTCTGTGGGCATTATCGCTGCCGATGAGACGGCGGAAGCGTATTCGATGTACGATGTGAAAAATATGGGAAGCCGGCAGACCGATAAGGAAATCGCAAGAAGGCTTTTCAGGGTTCTGAGGGAGTTCGATGACGAGGGGACGGACGTTATCCTGTCGGAGTCATTTGAGACTCCGAGAATGGGCCGGGCCATTATGAACCGTCTGCTGAAAGCGGCAGGGCACAGGGTCATACAGGCCGGCAGTGATGCATGATTTCAGGGCTCGTACAGCGATTTGTGTTCGCGTTCCGCTCGCGGGACCCGGCGCATAAAGCGCTTTCCACTGCGCACGTCTGCGAACCGCCGGAGGCTTTTATTCTTCATCGCGAGATTGTACTCACGATGAAGCCAAATTTCACTTTGCGCGCGTATCTCATGACTTAAGTCACGAGTATTGCGCGATGAAGAATAAATCGGCGCATAAATGCGCCTTAGAAGTTGCCTGCGCAACTTCCGACTAGCTCTTTTAATACATGCAGTAAAGGTATGGCGCACGGCATAACAGTGCCGGGACGCCTGCAGCTGAAAGCATAAGCTTTCAGAGAGGAGGAAAAAATGGGTAAAGTATTTATTATGGATCACCCGCTGATTCAGCACAAAATTGGAATTATCCGCAACATAGAAACAGGCACAAAACAGTTCCGCGAGCTGATTTCGGAGATTGCAATGCTTGAGACCTACGAGGCGACAAGAAATCTCGAGCTTGAAGAGTATCCTGTTACTACCCCGATGGGAGATACAATCTGCAAGAAAATAGCAGGTAAGAAGCTTGCTATTATCCCGATCCTCCGCGCCGGTCTCGGTATGGTCACAGGTATGGAAATGCTTCTTCCTGCCGCAAAAATAGGTCATATCGGTCTCTACCGCGATCATGAAACGCTTGAGCCTGTCGAATATTACTGCAAACTTCCGGCAGACATTCAGGACAGAGATGTATTCGTGGTCGATCCTATGCTCGCAACAGGCGGATCAGCCAAAGATGCGATTGCACAGCTCAAGAAGCACGGATGCACCAATATCCGTTTCCTGTGCATTATCGCTGCTCCGGAAGGTGTGAAGGCCCTCACAGAGGCTCACCCGGATGTGGACGTTTATATCGGTGCTCTCGATGAAAAACTTAATGAGATCGGTTATATCGTGCCCGGTCTCGGCGATGCAGGCGATCGTATTTTCGGTACCAAGTAAAACTATCAGCGGCTATGCAGTGGTAAAAGGGGAATTATATGAGCGATAAGAGAAAGGATTATCTGACGTGGGATGAGTATTTTATGGGTGTCGCATTTCTGAGCGGCATGCGCTCCAAAGATCCGAATACACAGGTCGGTGCGTGCATAGTCAGCGATGACAATAAGATTCTGTCCATGGGATATAACGGGTTTCCGAAAGGATGCTCCGATGACGACTTTCCGTGGAACAGGGATGGCGACGATCCGCTCAAGAATAAATATTTTTACTCGACACACAGTGAGCTTAATGCTATTCTGAATTACCGGGGAGGCAGTCTCGAAGGGGCGAAGATATATGTTTCGCTTTTTCCGTGTAATGAGTGCGCGAAGGCGATTATTCAGGCAGGCATCCGTACGGTCATTTATGACTGCGACAAATACGCAGACACACCGTCTGTCATCGCCTCCAAGCGGATGTTTGACGCTGCCGGGGTAAGGTACTACAAATACAATCGTTCGAACCGCGAAATGAAAATAAATCTATAAAACAGTAGGAAGAGGAAAGAACTAATGGCACAGGAGAAAAAACTTGTTGAAGCAATAACATCCCGGGATGAAGATTTTGCCCAGTGGTATACCGATGTCGTCAAGAAGGCTGAACTAACCGGATATACATCTGTAAAGGGCTGTATGGTCTTTAAGCCGGCAGGCTATGCCATCTGGGAAAATATTCGTGCAGAACTGGACCGCAGATTTAAGGAAACCGGAGTTGAAAATGTTTATCTGCCGATGTTCATTCCGGAGAGCCTTCTTGAAAAAGAAAAAGATCATGTCGAAGGGTTTGCGCCGGAAGTTGCATGGGTGACGCATGGCGGTCTGAGTGAGCTTCAGGAGCGTATGTGTGTGCGTCCGACATCCGAGACGCTTTTCTGTGATCTCTATAATAAGGATATTCAGTCTTACCGGGACCTGCCGAAACTCTATAATCAATGGTGCTCTGTTGTCCGCTGGGAGAAAACAACCCGTCCGTTCCTGCGTTCCCGCGAATTCCTGTGGCAGGAAGGCCACACGGCGCATGCAACTGCTGAGGAAGCACAGGAAAGAACCGAGCAGATGCTGAACGTCTATGCCGATTTTCTTGAGGACTTTCTTGCTATCCCGGTCGTACGCGGCCGCAAGACAGATAAGGAAAAGTTCGCGGGAGCGGAAGCTACTTTTACTGTTGAGGCACTTATGCATGACGGGAAAGCGCTTCAGTCGGGAACAAGTCATAATTTCGGAGACGGATTTGCTAAAGCTTTCGATATTCAGTACACGGACAGGGACAATAAGCTGAAATATGTTCATCAGACTTCATGGGGTATGACGACACGCCTTATCGGCGCTGTCATTATGGTCCACGGTGATGATTCCGGTCTTGTTCTTCCGCCAAAGGTCGCTCCGACACAGTGCGTAGTTATTCCGATCCGTCAGAAGGCGGAGGGAGTCATGGATAAGGCTGCTGAGATACGAGATGCGCTGAAAGCGGCAGGTATCCGTACGAAGATCGATGATACTGACCGTTCACCGGGCTATAAGTTCGCCGAGCAGGAGATGCGCGGAGTCCCGATGAGGGTCGAGATCGGCCCGAAAGATATTGAACGCGGCGAGTGTGTACTGGTGCGCCGTGATACCCGTGAAAAGCTTCAGGTCAGGATTGAAGATGTAGCATCCGAATCAGTAAAGCTTCTTGATACGATTCAGAAGGATATGTTCGAGAGAGCTCTTGCATTCCGCGAGGCTCATACCTATGAAGCCTTCACATACGACGAGTTCAAAAAGACAGCGGACGAGAAGCCGGGATTTATCAAGGCTTATTGGTGCGGAGATGTAGCATGCGAGGAGCAGATCAAAGCAGATACCACATGCACATCGCGCTGCATGCCGTTCGGGGATGAGGCGGAAGCTCCCGAGGAAGCGACCTGTATCTGCTGCGGCAGGAAAGCACGCAAGCTGGTCTACTGGGGGAAGGCATATTGATTATTTACAGATAATTCTTCGATCATAACGGGCTGCGCGTAAAATGCGACAGCCTGTTTTTGCAATTTTCAAATCGGGGGTAAGAAGTGAAACTCAGATTACCGGAGAAAGTTAAGACCATTATTGAGACATTGGAAGAAAATGGTTTTGAAGCCTATGTTGTCGGAGGATGTGTGCGGGATTCCATTCTCGCAAAGAAACCGCAGGACTGGGATATTACGACATCTGCATGTCCGGAGGAAGTGAAAAGTGTTTTCAGAAGAACAGTGGATACAGGCCTGAAGCACGGGACTGTGACCGTACTGCTCGGTGATGATCAGTTTGAAGTGACGACTTACCGGATAGACGGCGAATATCTGGACGGACGACATCCTATGCAGGTCATATTTACCCCGAATCTTGCCGATGACCTGATGAGAAGAGATTTTACCATAAATGCGATGGCGTATAACGACAGCAGAGGGCTGGTCGACCTGTATGACGGTATGATGGATCTCCAGAAAAAAGTGATCCGATGTGTCGGCAATCCCGATGATCGATTTGATGAGGATGCTCTGCGCATTATGAGGGCAGTGCGCTTCGCCGCACAGCTTGATTTCGGAATTGAAGAGAAAACGTGGTATTCAATCGCTTCCCATGCCGAAAATCTGAGGAAAATAAGTGCAGAAAGAATCCAAACAGAGATAGTTAAGCTGCTCACATCATCGCATCCCGAGATGTGGGGAGATCTGTATCGTCTGGGCATAACAGGTGTTATTATGCCCGAATTCGATCGATGCATGGAAACTCCGCAGGAAACTCCGCATCATTTTTACAATGTCGGAGAACATACGCTCAGGGTCCTTAGCGGTGTGCCTGCGGAGAAAGTGATACGGCTTGCAGCGCTTATGCATGATTTCGGCAAACCGGTGGTGCGTTTCCGTGACAGTCTCGGAAGAGATCACTTCAGCGGGCATGACAGGAAAAGTGCCGAGATGGCCGGCGACATTATGAAAAGAATGAAGTTCGACAATGATACGACGGAAAAAGTCGTGAAATTGATTTATTACCATGATTATCGCCCTGCGCCGGAAGCGAAAGCAGTGCGAAGAGCAATATATAAGATAGGAGCGGAGCTTTTTCCGTCCTATCTGCAGCTGCAGTGGGCGGATTTGAACGCTCAGAGTCTTTTCAAGAGAAAAGAAAAAACAGAGCGGGTACTCGGAGTGGCGCGGCTGTATGAAGAGATTTTGAAGGAGGGTGACTGTCTCTCCCTGAAAGACCTTAAACTGAACGGAAACGATCTCCTTGTCATGGGATTCAAAGGAAAGGAAATCGGGAGAATTCTTCGAGACGCCCTGTCAGAGGTTCTGGATGATCCGTCCAGAAATGAGAGGGGGTGGCTGCTTGCATTTGCAGAAAAATATCGTGAGTAAATTCATCGGATTAAAAGTTACCTATGTGAAAAGGCGGTCGTATAGGGAGAGGGAGATATTATGGCCGGAATTGTACTTCTTGAGCCGGAGATACCGGCAAATACGGGGAATATCGGGAGAACATGTGTGGCGACGGGAACATCCCTGCATCTGATCGATCCTCTGGGCTTTCAGCTGACACAAAAGGCGCTGAAGCGCGCAGGTATGGATTACTGGGAAAGGCTGAAGGTCAGCAGATACCTGAATTATGAGGACTTTCTGGATAAGAATAAAGGATCGGTCATATGGTATGCTACGACGAAATCAAGAAGAAGCTACTCGGATGTGCATTTTGAGCCGGATGATTTTATCATGTTCGGAAAGGAAAGTGCAGGGATTCCCGAGGAGATTCTTGTGGAGAATGAGGAAAGGTGTATACGTATACCGATGATTCCGGGTGAGAGGTCACTCAACCTGTCCAATTCGGTCTCGGTGATTCTTTATGAATTACTGAGACAGAATAATTTTTGCGGTCTGGAGACGGAGGGGGACCTTCATCGCCTGCATTGGTGAGAAAAGATTGTAAATGATTGTATCTGGTCGAAATAGATGCATTTTCTTGACAAGTAGTTGCAAAAGAGATATAAAGTTATTAGCTCTTGCTGAGAGTTGACTATATAAAGACAAAGGTTTGTTAGGAGGACTATTATGAACAAGACTGATTTGATTGCAGAAATTGCTAAAGAGACCGGTCTTACAAAAAAAGATGCCGGAAGTGCAATAAATGCATTTGTGGACATTGTTTCAGAGGAACTGAGAAAGGGCGGAAAAGTTTCGCTTGTAGGTTTTGGGACATTTGAGATTTCTGAGAGGGCAGCACGCGAGGGAAGGAATCCTCAGACAGGTGAGGCGATGGAGATTCATTCATCCAAAACACCAAAGTTCAAGGCCGGCAAGGCTTTGAAAGACTTTGTGAACGACAAGAAATAAGTCACGGATCGGAAGCTGTTGCTCTACGCGGCAGCTTTTTTTCACGGAGGTATCAGTATGAGACTGGATAAATTTCTTAAGGTATCCCGCCTGATCAAGAGGCGCAGCGTTGCAAATGAAGCCTGCGACGCCGGGCGTGTTTCTGTGAACGGTAAAATTGCGAAAGCGTCACAGGACGTGAAGGTCGGTGACCGCATAGAGATAAAATTCGGAGAGAGAGAAGTGAGCGTCGAAGTACAGGCTGTCATGGATACCACAAAAAAGGAAAATGCAGCCGAAATGTACCGCTATATATGATACGGGACTTCGATACTGATTTTGATGATTGTGATTTCAGGCGAGTCACACTCGTGAATGCTTTACTTTAAGGCGTATCAGTTGTAAAATTGCTGTATAGCGTTCGGATCGATGGGAAAATTTCGACGGGGAGTATAATATAAAAATGGGGAAAAAAAGAGTCAGAGGCGGCACTTCCGTACGCCGTACAAATCGTATGGCGATGAAGATGATAACGGTCATCGTCTGCATTCTGTTCGCTGCGCTGCTCATTCAGGAGATCAGTCTGAGACAGAAGATTCGATATAATGATGAGACGCGCGAGCAGCTGACGGAACAGATCCGCGAGGAAGAGAAACGAAAAGAGAGCATTCTGGCGCAGAAAGAATATATGGAAACGGACGATTATATCAGGGAAGTCGCCAGAGATTATCTGGGGCTTGTGGATGAAGATGATATTATTCTGATAGAAAGAAACGAGCCGTGACACAGTGGATGCTGATGTCATGGCTTTTTCTTTTTATGAGCGAATCATAGAAAAAGAGGTGTAACAGAGTTGTCGGAGAAGGTTATACTGCCCTATAAAGTCAGACGGCTGATAAGTGAATACGGAATGTTAAGGAACGCAGATGTTGTAGTGGCCGGCGTTTCCGGAGGTGCAGATTCAATATGTCTGTTTCATTGTCTTCGCATTTTGATGGATGAAATCGGTTTTTCCATGCGCGTAGTCCATGTACATCATATGATTCGGGACACGGAGGCTGATCGTGATGCTGTATTTGTGCAGAATCTATGCCTGAAATATAACATCCCCTGCACGGTACGGAGATATGATGTCCCTTTATATGCACGGCAGAGAGGTTTATCGGTTGAGGAGGCGGGCAGACTTCTGCGCAGAGAGGCTTTTGCCTTTGAAGCAGAAAAGAACGGAAACGGAAAAATTGCGCTTGCGCATCATATGAATGATGTGGCAGAGACGGTCCTGTTCAATATGGTCAGGGGAAGCGGAATTGCCGGACTCGCATCGCTCCGCCCTGTTCGCGGTCAGTATATAAGACCGCTCATGAACTTGGAGCGCAGAGAAATTGAAGCCTGGCTCAAAGAAAACGGATTTCCTTACATCACCGATTCTACAAATGCAGATACGACGTACTCACGCAACCGTATCAGGCAGGTGATTCTGCCGGAGCTTACGGATAAGGTCAACGCACAGAGCGTTCGGCACATTTGCGAGATTTCCGATGAGGCATCACTGATCGACGAGTGGGTCAATGAATATGTTCGGAAGTGCCTTGAAAAGTATGTGATCAGTGGCGGCCGGGAGAGAATTGTTCTTGATAAGAGACTCTTTGAAGAGGAGAAGAGGGTGATTGCAGCAAGGACGGTCAAAGCGGCTCTGGGCGTTCTGGCAGGAACAGCCAGAGATATCGGCAGAGTACATATACAGAGCGTGTGCAGTCTTTCAGATAAGGAGAACGGAAAGAAAGTCGACCTTCCTTACGGAATGTATGCCGAGTCGGTTTATGATGTCATACACATCGGAATAAGAGAAAATGAGCATAACTCGGGCGAAAGACCGGGAAGAGGTGCATCCTTCAAGTATTCTGACAGCGAAGACGGAGAAGAAAAATGCCTGAAATTAGCCTTGGGGACCGAAAAAATCCTTGAATTTGCGGGATTTCTGATAAGAGCAGCGCTGAAAACCGAAGCGGACGCAGGCAACGATTTCGGAAAAACTCAAAATGTGTATACGAAAAAGTTTGATTATGATAAAATATGTGGTATTCTTAAAATTCGATATAGAATGCCCGGAGACTATCTTATCATAAATCCCGATGGGAGAAGAAAGAGTTTATCCGATTATTTTACGAATTGCAAAATACCAAGAGATAAGAGAGACAGGATTCCTCTTCTTGCCTGCGGTCATGAAATTCTGTGGGTCGTAGGTTTGAGGAGCGGTGAATCGTGTCGGATCGATACTGAGACGAGAACGGTATTATCCGTGACAGTTGAGCAGAAAGGCGGATACAATGACAGACGAGATATTGACAATGATACCTGAGGAGAAAATAGAGCAGAGAGCGCGGGAAATCGGAGAAGAGATCAGCAGGGATTATGCCGGAAAATCCGTTCATATGATCTGCGTCCTGAAAGGCGGAGTGTATTTTATGACAGAATTGTCGAAGAGGATTGATATCTCGATCCCGGTATCCATGGGTTTTATGTCCGTATCGAGTTACGGTGAGGGTACGAAATCATCCGGCATCGTAAAAATCGTTAAGGACCTGGACGAAACAATCGAGGGAAAAGATGTCCTGATTGTAGAGGATATAATTGACTCGGGAAGAACGCTTTCTTATCTGTTGAAGATTTTGCAGGCAAGAAAACCTGCGTCTTTAAAGATTTGTACTTTACTGGACAAACCTGACAGAAGAGTAACAGACGTTAAGGTGGATTATTGTGCATTTGAGATCGAGGATAAATTCGTAGTAGGGTGCGGAATGGATTACAGGCAGAGATACAGAAACCTTCCTTACATAGGCGAGATAGTGCTTGACGAATGAGCTCGATCCACATTATCAAAATCAATTTATAGACAGAAGATGTTTCCGCATGCTCATGGCAAAATTTCAAAGAGACCGGCGCGATGCGGAAAGGCCGGTCAATAAAACGTTAACAGGGGAAAACAGGTGACGCAGCAGAGACCATCAAGTAGTATTATTATTTATCTTATTATCATTGTAGCTATGGTATCCGGTTATTACTTCTTTGCAGGACGTATGCAGCGAAGTGAAGCCTATACTTATAAACAATTTTTGAAAGCACTCGAGGAAAATACCGTAGACAGCGTTAATATCAAGCCGAATGCTCAGGGATCGGCAGGACGGGTCGTCGTCTATATGAAAGACGGAAGTTCGAGGCAGCTGTATGTGACGGATGTGTCCGATGTGGATGAGAAGGTCCGCAGTTACGAAAATGTAGATGTCGTCGTCGATGACATACCCTCCGACAGGTCACTGATGAATTCAATTCTTCTGATTGTTGTCGCGGCAGCTATCTTCCTGATATTCTTTACTATGATGAACAGGCAGGGAGGCGGCGCAAATGCGCAGATGATGAACTTCGGTAAGAGCCGTGCCAGACTTTCGGCTCCGCATGATCAGACCGTCACGTTTCGTGATGTTGCGGGACTTGAAGAGGAAAAGCAGGATCTGGAAGAAATTGTTGATTTCCTGAAGAGTCCGGCTAAATATACATCTGTGGGAGCACGGATCCCGAAAGGAGTTATTCTGGTCGGACCTCCCGGCACTGGAAAAACACTCATAGCCAAGGCTGTCGCCGGTGAAGCGGGAGTTCCTTTCTTTTCCATTTCGGGTTCTGATTTTGTTGAAATGTTCGTCGGAGTGGGCGCTTCCAGAGTGAGGGATCTTTTTGAAGACGCCAAGAAAAACCACCCGTGTATTGTGTTCATTGATGAAATAGACGCTGTGGCTCGCAGGAGAGGAGCGGGTCTCGGGGGCGGTCACGATGAACGTGAACAGACTCTGAATCAGCTCCTTGTGGAGATGGACGGTTTCGGAGTAAACGAGGGAATTATCGTTCTGGCAGCAACGAACAGAGTGGATATTCTCGATCCTGCCATTCTGAGACCGGGACGTTTCGACCGAAAGGTAGCGGTCGGGCTTCCTGATGTGAAGGGCCGCGAGGAGATTCTGAAGGTTCATGCACGTAACAAGCCTCTCGGAGATGACGTCGATTTGGGACAGATCGCTCAGACAACAGCCGGTTTTTCCGGCGCGGATCTTGAGAACCTTCTGAACGAGGCTGCTATATATGCGGCCAAGGAAGACCGGACTTATATCATTCAGAGAGATATTCGGCAGGCCTTTGTAAAAGTCGGTATCGGTGCGGAAAAACGCAGTAAAGTCATGTCGCAGAAGGACAAGGAGATAACTGCGTACCATGAGTCGGGTCACGCCATTTTATTCCATGTGCTTCCGCATGTGGGGCCGGTCTATTCGGTATCTATCATTCCCACCGGGCTGGGGGCGGCAGGCTACACTATGCCTCTTCCGTCAAAGGATGAAGTGTTCAACACGAGAGGACGCATGTTGGAAAACATAATAGTTGATCTCGGCGGACGCGTTGCTGAGGAGCTTGTATTTGATGACATTACGACCGGCGCTTCTCAGGATATCAAGCAGGCTACCGAACTCGCACGCTCTATGGTGACCAGATACGGTATGTCAGCCAGAATGGGTCTCGTTGCTTATGATGACGATTCAGGCGAAGTGTTCATCGGACGCGACTATGAGAAAACACGCAGTTACAGTGAGAGAACTGCGGATGAGATTGATGAGGAAGTGAAATCTATCATCGATCAGTGCTATGAAGAGGCGAGAAGGATAATTAACGAATACAGATATGTCCTCGACATGTCCGCAAAGCTCCTGCTTGAGAAGG
>CAMYVI010000040.1 GCA_947302185.1 uncultured Lachnospiraceae bacterium | reverse complement strand
TGAGGCCGGATATCGCAGCAGCCGCCAGCATAGCAGCCGGGGCGACTACGGCGACGGTTACAGCGCAGGATATGAAGCCGGATTGCGCAGCAGCCGCAGCAGTCACAGCCATCATCACAGCAGCCGTTACAGTGACGGATATGATGACAGTTATGAGAGCGGACATAGCAGCCACCATCACAGCAGTCGGAGCAGCAGTCACTACAGCGGCCGAAGCAGTTCGTCTTCCGGCAGTAAGCCGGGCCGTCTTGCGTCACATCACAGACCACGCCACCATCATCACCACCATCACCATACTGAGAGCCCACAGACGGATCAGAACTATGTGAGCACATATGAAGCACTGCCGATTGAAACCGGCAGGATAGGAATCGGAACGGAAGTGGAGGCGGTAGAAATCCCGCTCACACTGGAAGAAATGAAGAACTTGCCCTATGACGATCAGGCAGTCCGCTTGGAGAATATACGCTATGCCGACCACGGGCAGAGACTGGAAGATGTGTATTACGCAGATCGCGGGCAGAAGCCGGAAAATGTGTATTACGCAGACCGCGGGCAGCGACCGGAAGATGTGTACTACTCGGACCGCGGGCAGCGACCGGAAGATGTGTATTACGAAGACCGCGGGCAGAGGCCGGAGGACGGATACTACTCGGACCGCGGCGTGAACTCGGAGCAGCGAAACAATCCGAACCAGGATGTAGGTCGCACACCCGGACCGCTGGCATCTACCATTGTAGCCGCAAGCGCCATCAATCCGCCAAAGACGCACGACGCGTCCACCATTGAATCGAGCGGGAGTCGCCGGCGCAGGAAAAAACAGCAGAAACGTCAGACGATCCTGGGTGTTCTTGCCAAGATCCTGATTTTCATCATCGTGCTCATCATCGCATCCATCGGAGGACTTGTTTATCTTCGGTACCGCGGCCAGAAAGCCATGTCGCATGACGAGGCGGACGTCAAACTGACCATGGAAAAAGCGAATACGCCTGACGAGGTTGAGGAGATCGAGGACGACGGAAAGACAATCACATACAAGGGGGAAAAATATCGCTGGAATGACAACATTTCCACGATCCTCTTCCTGGGAAGTGACCGAACAGTCGAGCAGCAGGAAGCGCGGGAATCCGTCATCGGCATCAACGGCCAGGCGGACACGATCCTTCTGGGCGTGATCGATAACAAGAATAAAAAGATATCTTTCATCAATGTCAACCGTGACACGATGACCAACGTTGCCCAGTACACACCGGACGGCGATTACGCGGGCGACAAGCAAATGCAGATCTGCCTCGCCTACTCCTACGGCAAGGACAACGAGGAAGGCTGTAAAATGATGGCCTCCACCGTATCAAACCTGCTTTACGGAATCCCGATTGACGCTTACGCTCGGATCTCTTACGACGCGGTGCCAATGCTGAACGATTCCGTCGGCGGCGTGACTGTCAGGGTACTCGAGGACATGTCATCTGCTGACCCGGCACTGGTCAAGGACGCCAAGGTGACCCTGAACGGCAGTCAGGCTCTCCGCTATATCCGTTGGAGAAATAAAATGGTCACAGAGACAAATGAACTCCGTATGGCCAGACAGAAGCAATACTTCTACGCGTTCATGAACCGGACGATCGAGGCGACACGCGCAGACCTTACGCTGCCACTCGGTCTTTACAACAACGCGAAGCCCTATATGACTACCGATATCACTCCGTCCCGGGTGACCTACCTGACGTCGAAGGTGCTGGAATACGGTGTGAACGGTGATGCTATTCACTCCGTCGCAGGCAGCTCCACCGACGGCGCGAGCGGTCTTGTTGAGTTCCATGCAGATGATGTGAAGCTGTATGAGATGATACTGAACACGTTTTATAATAAGGTGAAATAAACTGCCCACGGCCAAACGGCCGTGGGTTTCCGCCTATAACAAACGAGGATGATATTTATGAAGATCCCTATGTGGCTGAAAATACTCATATCGGTCATCTGCATCGCAGCCGTCGCGGTTATTATGCAGCGGGGCGACGAGACGCCGGAATACGTGGCAGCGGGTGCCGGGGGAGCAGCAGAAGAGGCAGTCGATGGATTTGAATTTGATCCGGAAGAACTGACCTACGACGGGAACGGCGACCTCGATCTGCTTCAGGGGGTGTCGCTGCCCGGGTTTTCGAGGCAGGAGCTGAAGGAGCTGACATTTGTATCCATCGAGACTGTCGGCGCCTTGTCAAAGAAGCGGGTCGAATACTCGGCTGAAAAAGACGGGGTGCGCTATCGATCAATGCGAAATCTGCATCTTTCGGGCTACACCGGACCGAAAATCATCATGCCGCAGCACATCCCGGACGTTAAAGAGAATATGATCGAGCGGTTCGGAAGCCTGCTTACACAGGAAGAGGATTTCAAAGTGGACGACGGCCTCGGGAACGATGCCTCTGCCCATATGGAGGTGGCAGCGGAGCGGTCGACCATGGATTCCTCTCTTGTCCACTATACCATCAGCATAGAGAACGTGTTCGGCGACCGTGACCGTGTGATCCAGGATGTGGTCCTCTCCGGGGAGATACCCGTGATTGTGTTGACGACGCCTGAAGTCAGGATCAGCGTGGGACAGACATTTGATTCACGCGATTACATAGCCCGTGCGGAAAATGCAGACCATTCATCAGCCATTGATGCTGTTCTGGTCGAAGGTGCGGTCAATACCAATGAGGCTGGGGAATACACAATGACTTACGAGCTTTACGGGGAGTCAGTCAGTCTTAGAGTGATAGTAGAGTAAACTTTGGGCTGCCGTGTCTTAATGCGGCAGCTCGTCAGTAGTATAAAAGTGCAGTTGTCAGAGCAAAACCAACTCTGATAACTGCACTTATTTTTCCATGAAGAGAAAATCAGAAATCCATCGCCATCTTCGCTGCCTCATCCTCGCTGAGCTCCGTCACCTGAGTCTCCATGACCCGGTAGACTCTCTGGCAGAGATTCAGCACGCTCGGACGGTGAGTCGTCACGATCACCGTGCGGTTCGGCTGACGCTTCACGATGTTGCGCAGCACCTGGCGCTCCGTAGTCACATCGAGGGCGCTGGTGGCCTCGTCGAGCAGAAGAATCGGAGCTCCCGCGAGAATCGCGCGGGCGATGGAAATGCGTTGGGCCTGACCGGCAGAGAAACCGCGGCCGCGCTCGCCGACAGGGGCGTCAAGCCCGCCGGGCTTCGCTGATACGAAATCCCAGGCACAGGCCATCTTCAGCGCTTCAATGAGCTCCTCGTCGGTCGCGTCCTCGCGCACCATTCGCAGGTTCTCGGCTACCGTCCCGGTCAGGATAGCGTTCGTCTGGGGGACGTAGGCGAAGAGGTGGCGGGTGTTCGCATTTGCATCCACCAAACGGCCGCCGGCCTCAATAGACACATGGCCCGCCTCCGGGCGAATCAGCCCGAGGACCAGGCGGATCATGGTCGTCTTGCCCTCGCCGGATGGCCCGACCAGCGCGACGATCTCGCCCGGCTTCGCGACAAAATCGGAATTCGTGATGACCTTTTGATTCTCCAGATACGCGAAATTTACGTCGTTCATACGCACGGTGTAGCCAAGGTCGCGGAAAGCGTCCATCTCACTGCTCTCCGGAATATGGACCTCCTTCGGCAGCTCCACCAGTTCGCGAATGCGGTGGGCGGAGACAGAGCTCTGCAGGAACGATGGGATGATACCGACCACGCGGTTGAAAGCTGCCGACAGGGCTGCGCGCTGCTGCAGGAACAGCGTCATGGTCCCGTACGTGATCGAGTGGGACCACAGGAGGAACAGACAGTAGCAGAATGCGGTCATCTGTATCACACTGCCGAGAATGGACATGAAGATATTCGTCTTGATCGAGAACATATTATACTTCAGAGAGACGTCCTTAAACTGCTGCTGCCAGCCTCTCAGCTTGGCGCTGTATTTGTCCGTGATGCCGAAGCTCTTGATCGTGTCGAAGTTGTAGAAGGTTTCGACCTCAAAGTGCATCATTTTCGAGGACATCTCGCGGACCTTTTTATTGTATTCCCGTTGCTTTGAAATCAGGTAGTGCGAGGAGAGCAGAAGGAAGGGCGCGCTTGCAAATGCCAGCAACGCCATCACCACATCATAATGCAATATGACAAAGAAAGTCGCGATAAAGTGGTAAACGGCGATAATGATCGTGGGCAGCCACGAAATGGCGTTCCCGGACACCGTCCCGACATCAGAATTGAAGCGGTTCAGCACGTCGCCGTTGCTGTATCTGCTGAGCGAGAGCCAGTCCGAATCAATTATCTTATCGAATATATCCGCCTGAATTGCGTTGTTGATATCGATGCTGAGCTTTAACGTGATCCGGCTCAGAAATGAGCTGATAACCAATGAAAATATCGTCGAGCCGATCATGATGATCATAAGCAGGGCGAACTTTTCGGTCTTGTAGCCGGTGATGATATCAATCAGGTACTTGCTCGCGACACTGCTCACAAGTCCGAGCGTCGTGCTCACGATGCCGAGAATGACATAGAAGATAATCGCTCCCTTGTAGCGGGCGCTGTAAGTAAAAATCCACTTCCAGTCATCCAGGATCTCTGTGAAGGTGCCGTCGCGCCAGCTCGAAAAGAGGGCCTTTGCGGACTCGTAGGAGCTGTTCAGATTGTATTGGCTCAGGTTGTTGCCCTGGTCGTTTTTATTGGTGGGATTTGCCAAGGGAGGCCTCCTTATGTCCTGTGCGTCTTTTCATATCATCATACCCCGAAATGAATGTTTTTTCTACTAATAGATGAGGAAATCTGCAGAACGGGCGTTTGACCGGGCGGGGCTCCTGTCAATTATTCATAGAGTGTTTTGGGGAGTTTTCGGGAGTTCTCCTTAAGTCCTTGCTTTTAATGTGAGTATGCGCTAAATTGTTTATAAACAGTTTAGAGAAAAATGCGTGAGGAGAAGAACCATGAATACACAGGATACAGATCACGCCAAGAAGGAACTAGACGAATTAAGTATATTTCTTTTGAATGAGCTGAAGAATCATAAACAGATAGAACCTAGTTTATATACAGAGTTTACCAGACTGTATGCACAAAGGCTTTTTACAGACTTTTCACTTTCGGCATCATTAACAAAGTTATATGATTATTGTCAGGCTGACTATAATCATCATTTTAGCAGGACTTCTTTAAGCCCTTCTGAAGCGGTTTCGGGCTTCTATTCTAATTTTTGGCTGTATTTCATTTGCTCTGATCTAAAAAAGGAGGAAGGCTATCAAAAAAAACTACTGGTAGAATTTAAAACCGGGAATAGAATGAAAATACTAATGCTAATAAACAACAATCCCGGAATAATTCATAAACAACTTGCTAAAGACGTGAATATAACACCATCCGCTTTGTCACAGTTTGTTTCTAAATACCAGAGCTATAACCTTTTTTCAACTATTGCCGCAGGCCGTGAAAAAGCCTATTTCATTGAGTCAAATGGAAGAAGTCTGTTGGAGAAAGCTGTTTCAGAAAAGGAGACTTCTGATTCTGAATCAGCAGAAACAGCAATAGTACGAGAACTATCCGGTGAATTAAATGCAGCAAAAAGTCGTGTTGCAGAACTTGAGGCACAATTAAAAGAGGCTGTTCAAAGGGAACGGGATTTAGAAGCACAGTTGGAGGAGTCGGTCCAGAATAATAAAAAGCTCGCCCAGCTATTGTTGGAGTCTGTACAAACACCTTCGTTTGATCAAAAACTAGTAGCTGAAAAACATAATATTATGACATAAACCGGGAAATATAAGGAGGAGCTCGCTATGTCCCGCACCACAATTATTAAAATATCGGTATCCGTCATTTGCCTCATCGCCCTGGTCCTGCTCTACGTCTTCGGTGGGCGAGTCATAGAGGATGATGATATGGTATTTGAGGCAGGTCAGGCAGATGACATCAGAGATGCATTTGTCTTCGACCCAGAGACCCCTGGTCTACGACGGGACCGGAGATATTGACTTTCTCGAGGGCGTAACCCTTGAAGGCTACAATGAGGAACAGCTTAAAAACATGGTCTACATCCGCATCTCGACCGGCGACAGTCTCTCGGAAAAAATCATCGAGTACACCGCTGACACAGAAGAAGGCCGTGTGCGCTCCATGCGGAACCTGCTCCTTAGGAACTACAACGGTCCATCAATTGTGCTGCCGGATGAGATGCCGACAGTGACAATGGGCACCGTTGACCGTATCGCGGATCTCATGCCTGAGGGCAAGACCTATCGGGTCGATGATGGCTTTGGCAATGACATGCGGGCGCATGTGCAGATCGATGCGGCCAGGTCTCCGGTGAATTCCGCTGAGGTGAACTATACATTTATTCTGGAAAATGCTTTTGGGGATCGGACGGTGGCAAAGGCGGATGCAATTATATCGGATGTGCCAGCGACGATCGTTCTTACAGATACTGCGGTCACGGTGAAGACGGGCGGGTATTTTGATCCATATAACTTTATACTGAGTGCGACTGCGGCAGATGGCAGCTCGATACTTGGAGAAGTTATCTGCGATGAGATTGATACATCCATATCTGGAGAGTATCTCGTTACCTACGAGGTGCGTGGGCAGACGGCTTCGCTGCGCGTGACGGTCGAAGATTAAGGTGTGTTCTTTTAACTTCTGGTACTAAATCGCATCAGGCATTTCAGCTTCCTAACTATGCAAAAAAAGCGGACCCACGCAATCAGCGTGAGTCCGTTTTCTTATAAGCGATTATTGAATATTATGCCTCATCTCTCTTTTTCTTGCTGAGTACAGCAACTGAGGCGAATGCAGCAGCGCCAAGTCCGCCGTAGAATACGAAATCCACTTCACCGGTTTTCGGTGACTTGCCCGGCTTGCACGGTTTCTTCGGCGGGCATGTTACATTAGGTGTCGGTGTAATCGTAACATTCTCCGGGCTGTATTTCGGATCTTTTCCCGCTGCCAGCACCGGCATAGCAGATGTTGCGGTGATAACTGCTACCATGATGAGTGCAAATACTTTCTTTTTCATTTTCTCCCCCTAACTAATTCAAAACAATAGAAATATCAGAGCGGGTCCTTCCCATGCAACGTATCAATATTTATGAAGTAAAAGAACCTGAATATTCTGTAACTACATTACTTATAATATACTGAAATGCCTTTGATTGTCAAGGCTGATACGAAAAACAGTGGAATTCTCGGCAATTCATTACTAGTGAGTCTAACCGTGTCTATTATGATACAAACGAAGTCGATGTGGTGAGGCGAGAAAGGACATTTATCCGAATTTTAGGAATGTAATGCATTTACGTGTGTATACTTAAAAACTGCTTTATTTCAATTATGAAAGATTGAATCCATTACAGAAAAATGATAATATGGAACAACATGGGGAAAAATACTTGATTGGCGAAATGCTGCCTAACACATGCGATCCCAGTCAATATTATCCTAATGCTTTTTGCACGTTCAGGTGTGTCTCTGAAAACAATGTAAATGGAATTAAAACATGCTTGATATACACATCCACATTCTTCCAGGTGTCGATGATGGTGCCCAGGACTATGATGATGCCATTGGTATGGCTGAGCTTGCCCTTCAGAGCGGCGTAACGACCATCGTTGCTACCCCTCATGCGAATCAGATGGGGCGATTCGAAAACTTTTATACCCCTGAGTTTTCACGCCGCTACGAGCGGCTTGAAGATATGCTACACAGCAGCCGTCGGAGGCTTCGGGTCCTCGAAGGTCAGGAAATCATGGCATCTGATGACATGGCTCAGAAAATCAGGGACGGGAGACTAATCAGCATAAATCACACCCAGTATTACCTCATCGAGTTTCCGTTTGATGCTTCTCCCGGCTGGATCACTGACCGACTTACAGATGTAATCCGGCTTGGAAAAACCCCGCTCATTGCACATGTGGAGCGTTATTACTGTGTGCAGTACGATCCGCGTTATGTCTATGACTGGATTGAAATGGGGTGCCTTACCCAGATGAACAAGGGAAGTGTTTTCGGTAAGTTCGGGCGGGATGTTCAGCGGGCATCCGCTCCGCTTCTCAACTTTGAGCTCATCCACTGTATTGCTAGCGATGCGCACAGCGCAATGCAGCGGACACCTTGGATGAGGGGTATACAGAAATTTTTGGTAGAAAACTTTGATCAGGAATATGCGTACCGGCTGCTGGATGCCAATCCGTATAAGATTGTGACGGGGCAGGATGTGCGGTCGTATGCAATAGATCCGTTCAGCTAATAAAGGGAGAAATATATGCTCAGAAAATCACGGATATTTGTGATAATCTTTTTTATGTTAGCGATTATGATTTTTTCGGTCGCTCGTTTATCTAGATTAGTATCAACTGATCGGACGATACCCGTTATAGAGATGAGTAGTGAGTCTATTTCAGTGTCAGTCGAGGGTGGTGATAGCGCAATTTTGAAGGAGTAACGGCTCTTGATGCAAAGGATGGAGATATTACTGAAAGTCTCTTCATTGAGTCAAGAAGCAATTTCATTGAAAAATGTAGGTTTATTGTTACTATTGTTGATGTAGATAATGATAACCACGTGGTGAAAGCTGACAGAGAGGTAGTGTATAGTGATTATAAGTCTCCACAGTTTTCATTATCAGGACCTTTGAAATTTCAAACTGTACTTGAAAATCGAGATGATTACAATCTTGCTGCCAATTTGAGCGCGAATGATGTTGTCGATGGCAATAATAGATGAAAGTGGCTTGCCGTCAGCACCAATAAATCGTGCAAACTATAAAAGAGCAATTTTGATAGGAATCTTTATTGGCGGGGTTCCCTCACAGTCTTATTTCCGCATCTCATAGGGAGTATAAAGGTATCTTCCGCATATTTTAGAACTTCAAGGCGCGAAAGAGAGGCTATTTCAGGAACATGATTTATGAAATCTTCAGCGCCAATTGAGAGCTTAGTGATAGCCTCAAATCTCACTTGATAACAACAGCTTATTGTCGTATAATTTGAGACGCACAAGCTCAAAAATTATTATTGCAGGCAGAAGGAGCAGCACTGTGAGTGACTATACAGCCGGAAAAGCCTGGAAGATGACGAAGGAACAGCGTATCATGGAGATTGCGTTCCAGCTTTTTTCGGAAAAGGGAATTGAACCGGTGACTATGCTGGAGGTCGCGGAGAAAAGCGGCGTTGGCAGGGCGACACTCTATCGGTATTTCGCCACCAAAACTGATTTGGTCATAGCCGTCGGTGCATGGGAGTGGAAAAAATATATCAAAGAGAATAATGAGATTTATTCTGGAGTGCGGGATAGACTGACAGGCGCAGAGCGCCTCAGGCTGTATTTTGATACGTACCTTGACTTGTATCGCAATCACAGAGATGTTCTCTGCTTTAATTATAACATTAACAGTTATCTCAACTATGATACCGACACCAAAGATCAGAAGCAGCCGTATATAACGGTTGTGGAACAGCTCCGTCAGAGATTTCACGAGGTGTACATGCTCGGAATGAAAGATGGGACACTCAACCCGGAAGTGCCGGAGAGTGAGATGTTCAACAGCTCATTCCATCTTATGCTGGCGGTTGCTTCCAGATATGCCATCGGCCTTATATATAATCCGGGCAAAGAAATGGCTTCGGAAAAAGAACTGATTATGTTGGAAGAATTGCTGTTGTCCCGGTTCACATCGGGAAGTATTTAAAACCTGAAATCTTGTGTAAATACTTAAGATATGTTATGATTGATTAAATGTGTAAAAATCGGTAGTTCAATGAAAGGAAAATGCAAATGCTCAGAAGAACAAAGGTTTTCGTGATTTTGTTTTTCCTGATTTCAGTCGGAGTCTGGAAAGGCTACGACATATATGCAGGTCTTCAGACGGATAACTCACAGCCGGTCATCACTATGGCGAGCGAATCGCTCACTGTCTCAGTGAAGGACGGGGACAGTGCACTGCTTGAGGGTGTTACAGCGGAGGATGCCGGTGACGGAGATCTGACTGACAAGATCTTTATAGAGAGCCGCAGGAACTTTATTGAAAAGGGTAAATTCAACGTGACCTTTGCGGTGTCTGACTCTGATAACCATGTCGCGAGGGCAACGCGGGAGGTCGTATACAGTGATTATGTATCACCTCAGTTCGAACTCACTCAGGCGCTCGAGTTCCCGAACACTAAAAGTGCCCAGGAAGATATCAATATAGCGTCTAACCTCTCCGCCCACGATGTAATCGACGGAGATATATCTAACAAGATCCGTATCTCCGGAGACTACACAATGAACAGCCATACAGTCGGTGATTACCCTATGGAATTCATTGTTATGAACAGTATGGGAGATACGGTATCTCTGCCCGTTACAGTCAAAATCTATGACTCTTCCGCAGGCTCGCAGCCTAAGATTAATTTAAAAAAATATCTGATGAACGTGCCAGTGGGAACGGAAGTTGATCTCGGCAGTATGGTTGAGAGTATTGAGTATCGCGGAGTAGTATACGAAAGGGCAGAAGACGGAGCTTTCTACAGCGGTGAGTATGATAGGAATGGGGAACCAATGACAATTCCGGCCGCGCGTATGTCGTATTCTGGTGAGGTCGACTTTAGAGAGCCAGGAGTTTACGAAATTACGTATACGTATAATGACAGTGAAGAAGAGATTACGAATAATACGAGATTGTATCTGGTAGTCTACGATTAAAAAACCTGATTCAAAGGAGTATATATGGGACAGGGGTTCAGAGCAAAATCGATCGACATTGCCAGCATCCTGAAGGATGTCCTGAGACAGTGCTGGCTGATCGTACTTTTTGCTGTTTCAGTCGGGCTTTTGGCCAATACATTTGCCAAAGTTCGGTATGTTCCCAGTTACACGACAAAAACTACGTTTGTTGTCAACACACAGGGAACGAACACTTCAGTGTATTCCAATATTTCAAATGCAGTCGAGACGGCGGGACGATTCCAATCCGTTCTGAAAAGCACACTTTTCAAGCGTGAAATAGCAAAAATCCTTGGACAGGAAGAATTCACGGCAGACACTTCTGTCGATGTACTTCCTGAAACCAACCTGATGACGCTCAAGGTCTCGGATGGATCGGCGGCGGAGTCCTATGAATGCATCCGGGCTATTATGGAAAACTACAGTACGATTTCCGATTTCATAGTTTCGGGTGTTGTACTCGACGTCATAGAGGAACCGGAGTTTCCCAGCGCACCGTCCAATTCGAGCGGTACGGGAAGATTCGGCAGGATTGGATTGCTGCTTGGCGCTCTCATCGGTATCCTTTATGTTGCATATTTTTCCTACCTCAAGGATACGGTAAAGAATTCAAGGGAAGCGTCATCCAAACTGGCAGCCCGCCTTCTCGGCAGTATTTATCATGAGCGCCGTGGTATCACCAGACGCAGAACGAAGCGTGCTGCCATGATTATGACGAACCCGATTCTCAGCTTCCGATATGCGGAGTCCTGCAGACTTACTACGTCGCGCATCCGAAGCCGCATGGATAAGGAAAAGGCTAAGGTGGTCCTTGTCACCAGCGTCGCTGAGAATGAAGGTAAGTCCACAGTCGCGGCCAACCTCGCGCTTGCCCTGTCACAGGAGCGCAGGCGGGTGCTTCTTGTAGACGCGGACTTCCGCAAACCTTCACTGTATAAGATTTTCAATATTGATCCTAAGGAGACATCGGATTTCGTCAATGTTCTCCGGACAGGCAACGGCCTTGATACGATTATCCGCAAGTTTCCTCATCAGAACCTGCATTTTATCCTTAACAATGCGGCAACGGGTTCTATAGATGATGTTCTTGCCAACGGTATGTTCAAGACCATTCTTGAATTTGCCCGGTCGAATTTTGATTACATAGTTATGGATACAGCTCCGATGGGACTTGTGCCGGATGCCGAAGGTCTCGCGCAGTTTGCGGACGCCAGTGTCATCGTCGTCCGTCAGGACAGATCTGTCGCAAGAAACATAAACGACTGTATAGATACTCTGAATGCTACCAATGCCCAGGTGATCGGTACAGTATTTAATGACGTATCCTCGGGCACATCCGCAGTCTTCGGCGGTTACGGCCGTGGTCTGAGAGCCGATGAACAGCAGGATGCAACAGGTGCTTCGGAAGATGAACTCAGCAATACATCTACGGTGCCGGATTTCATGTATCTGGTCGATGATATGTGGAAAGGCTTCAAGAGGTTCTTCTGGGTCATTCCGATCCTGGTACTTATCTTTTCTGCCGGCAACTACTATCGTGCGAGAGCGAGTTACAGGCCTACATATACGGCCTTTACATCATTTGCAGTAAGCACAAGGACAGCTCACGGATATACGAGCACATACTACAACAAAGCGGTCACGAACCAGATGGCCAAGACCTTCCCGTATATTCTGACCTCCGGAACCCTTCAGGAAGTAGTTAAGGCTGATTTGGGCGTGGATTCGCTGAACGGTACTATTTCTGCGGAATCCTTTGAGAACAGTACTGTATTTACAATCAAAGTTACATCCACAAAAGCGCAGGATGCGTATGACATTCTGCAGGCTGTAATCAACAATTATCAGTCTGTCGCCAGATACATCATCGGTGAGACACAGCTGAAGATCATTGATGATTCTGGTGTGCCGACCAAGCCGATGAACAGGGCTAATTACCGCGCGGATGCTGTTCGGGGAATCCGTATGGGGCTCCTTGCTTCTGTGCTGCTGCTTCTTCTGTACGCAATGACCCGCCATACGGTCCGCGGCGAGGAGGATCTCAAGAAACATCTCTCGCTTACGTATCTCGGCGCGGTTCCGCATGTTAAGATGAAAGCGCGGAGCAGGAGAAATGAGACGACAATACTTATGGACAGCAAGGAGGCACCGGGTGCCCTTGGTGATTGCATGCGAACGATTCGAACCCGCTTTATTCGTGAGGCGGACGATGTCGAAGCCCAGAAAGTCCTGGTGACAAGTTCGATTGCTGAGGAGGGAAAGACAACGGTCGCAATCAATCTTGCAATTTCTCTCTCCAGACAGGATATTAAAGTAATTCTTATCGATGCTGATCTGAGAGATCCGCGCGTTGCGAAGGAGATGGGCTTTGATCGCAACTCCTACAAGTATGGGACGATCGACGTCCTGAAAGGGACAGCAGACCCGATGGACGCGCTCCTCAGCTACGGGAAATACTCAATGCGGGTCCTGCCGGGAGGAAAACCTGTCAAGGCTCCGGGCGTGATCCTCGGAAGCGAGGAGATGGAGCGGCTGGTCAACTATTACGCAAAGCAGTGTGACGTCGTTATTATCGATACGCCGCCCTGCGGCGTCGTGGCGGATGCTTCGATTGTCGCGAGATTGGTTGACGGCGCAGTGTATGTCGTGCGCCAGGATTACGCAAGGCTGGACAACGTTCTTGCCAATATTGAATCTTTGTCGGATACCGGAGTCCATATGCTCGGCTATGTTCTGAACGATACATCCCGCGGTATTACCGGCTATGGTTACGGCTATGGCTATGGCTACGGTTACGGCTATGGTTACGGCTATGGTTATGGCTACGGCAGCTATGGCAACTACGGCAATTACGGAAAGAAGAACACGGATAATACTCGACAATAAGTCAAAATGGTAAAGTGCTGAGGCCGGAGGACGTATGTATAAGAACGTGATAAAACGATATATAGATATTGTTCTTGCGGCCGTAGCCTTTGTCCTTGCTCTGCCCGTCATGGCGGTCACAGCGATTGCCGTAAAGCTGGATTCACCGGGACCTGTGATCTTTACACAGAAGAGGCTCGGATTAAACGGCGTAGAATTTGACTTTTACAAGTTCCGGTCAATGGTCGTGAATGCGGAACACACCGGTTCCGGTGTATATTCTGATAAGAATGACGACAGAGTGACCAGAGTCGGCAGGTTCATTCGGGCAACGAGTCTGGATGAGCTGCCCCAGCTCATAAATATCCTGAGGGGTGATATGAGCTGCATAG
>CAMYVI010000039.1 GCA_947302185.1 uncultured Lachnospiraceae bacterium | reverse complement strand
CATCATCCCCTGCATAGCTCCGGCTACGGCAATAAACATCACGCTTATACCGCAAGCCTTATTGAGTGCTGCCTGCTGTTCCTGCTTAAACAGTTTTCCGGTAAAATGGCCGATTATTCCTCCTAAAACGATGGCCCCGGTGTTAATTATTGTTCCTAAACCTATCATTTTATTTTCTCTCTACAAACCATAGCTTTACAGTATGCTACCAACCTTCAATTCCTGGTTCCTCGCGCCCGGAAGCCGGTCGACAAATATTCCGTTCCAATTCAGGAACACTCTGTATCAAAATCGCCCAGGCGTTCTATCCCGCACATTTGCAGCGGTTCACTCCGAAGCATATCACATTGAATCCCGGCAAAATGCAGCTCCTCCAGAAAACACTTCAGATACTTCTCTGAAGAAAACGGTTGAAGAAATGCAAGAAAAAAGCTTTGATTGATACATGTCACCTCACAAAGTACGTCTGTGATTTTCGATAGAGATGTCACGATGTACATTTCTTCGATATAGTGATCCAATGGTCCGAAGCTTCTGTTGTTTGTATACGATACACAAATGCTTGCCTGAGGGACATCAAAAGATATGCTCGGTAATATGCGATTTCTGTGTTTAATATCCCAGATAGAATTCTCAGGATCTGCCTGCAGCATCAGTTGACCGCGTCCTATGGTACAGGTCTTCCTGATATCGTTCAGATCCCTGCTTTTCGGAAAATCCAGGACTGCCTGCCCCGCAAACATACGATAGTTGTCATAGTTACCCAACATTGCCTTATGATCGATCGCTACAGAAACAGTAATCGTCTTCTCACACAACGGGTCATATTTCCTTGCCGCTTTCGCGAGCATGACTGAGAAAAGCACATTGGGGCTGGCGTCATTATCCCTGCAAAACTTCATTACCTGAGATTCCGGAAGTTTTATAAAGAATGCTCTTTTATCACTGTCCGGTCCGTTGACCAACCGGAAGAAATCAGGAATCGGCATTTTGCGGTACAGAGGGTTCTTCACACTGTCAAAGTCAATACTCCTGAACGGATCCCCATTTTCCGAGTCCGGAATCATATCACCCGGCAAGCGAAATCCGGAAGAATCAAATTTTTGACCGCATGCTTCCGAAAGATATAAAAACATCGCGCTCTTTATATATGGCAGAACGCCTGCTCCATCTGTCAGAGAGTGAGGAATCTCAAAAGCCAGCCTTCGATCATCATATTTCCAGGCTGCGAGGTGATAGTTGGACGCTTCGGAATTGAAGTTAATCGGATCCCAGGTATTCCGCACTGTCATGGGAAGAGCATTTGGCACTGTGATCAGGTCACTGTTTTTACAGGCAGGCTTTACGTAAAAATACGGAAAACGACTCCGCAGCTGCTCTACAGTTGATCGGAGTATCTCACCATCTACAGGATCATGAAGGTAAAGGATTACTCCCATAGTATTACTTTTTTCAGGCGAAGATAAATTCAGATATGGTTCATAGTACTCCAACATTGACAATCCCCTTATAATAATCTACGTGAGAGCCCCGTATATCACCGCACCGCTTTCACCTGATACGACACATTCCTTCTTATTCGGAAACCTGAAAAGCTCACGCATTGCATTCTCCGACGCATCATCCGGGCAGACGCAGTAATAACCGGCTCTGTCACGAATAATAGGCCATGTGATACTGCAAGGAGTTCCGCTGTTAAGTCCGGCAATAATCGTTACAGGTTCACCTGAAACGGTTCTAATTTTTCATTATTTTATCATCGGATCCGCATCTTTACAATTTTATATCCTTTTTGTCGCATACTGCGATCATCTGAAATGAATCAAATGGCAAAACCGGCAAACATATATCCATAACAAAGATATTATAGCATTTCGAATAATATGCGCAAAATAAGTGAAAAAGTGCCATCAGATCAACATAATATGCAATCTGATGACACTACGAAAATCACTGCCGAAAAAGAGGCATTACCTGACTTTGGCTTAAATAAACCGACAATATACTTAAAACGAACCCTCGAACGCTTTCACCTCATTAAGCTTAGTAAGTTAGTCAGTCGAAAAAGTCAAGCGTCTTAAGCGCCTCGATCGCGCTTCTTAAATATGTACCTTCAATCATCGGCCACTTGAATCCCAGCCTGTACAAAGCTTTTACCGTAAAGTGATTATCATAAGGAATCATGCGCATCTGACCTTTCGATGTATTGTACGACAGGAGCGCGGAAATATTCATACTCTTTTTCTCGTCCTCCATCGTCTCGCGGATCCGCGCCGCAAACTCCTCATCCGTGACCACCTCAACGGGAAGATCCAGGCTGTTCAGAGCATCGACCACGTCTCCCATCTCGATGATATGACCATTGGAAGCCTGGAACACCGTGAACCTGCTGTCCGTTCCGCCGAGAAGTACAAGCGCCTCCGCAGTCTTATCAATCGGTGAGAACTCAACTGCGGCATCCAGTGCGGAAACCGGAATGCATCCCAACGTTACATAGGCACGAAGCTGACGCATAAAGTTATTACTCTCAAAATTCTTCTGGAATTCACCGTCCGTATAACGGGACATAAGATTGCCGACACGTATGATCTTAGCATCCAGCCTTTCTTCCGCCACCGCTTTCAGAATGTACTGCTCAGCCATGTATTTACTGTGAATATACTTATTATCAAGCTGCTGCCCGATAAACAGTTCGTTCTCTTTCAGCGCCAGTCCTTCCAGAGCCATATCCGGATCCGCTGTGCCCGCCACGCTTCCGGTTGATACCTGTACCAGGCGTTTTCCGAATTCCGAGCAGAAGTCCGCCAGAACCTTTGCTCCGTAAGTATTGACTCTCTCTATAGATCCGTCGGAATCGAAGTGTCTTACATTGGCAGCACAATTGATGACCGTGTCGAATTTTTCCGTCGGAAGCTTCCGAAGGCTGTCCGGATCCGTAATGTCTCCTTCCAGTACGAAGATTCTGTTGTCCATCAGTTTTTCCATCGGGTCATCAAAGTAAAGGAACAGATTGATCCGCAGCATGCGGCCGGCTTCGATTTTCCCTTTTGCTTTGTGCATCAGACAGTACACTTTGGCATCTGTCTTATCGATCAGAGCTTTCAGGACATGAATTCCCAGGAACCCTACAGGCCCTGTAAGAAGCACATTGCCTATACTGCCCGGCTTAATATGTGTCAGCTCCGCCGTTATATTATGGCGCAATGCCGCTTCACAAGAATCCGCATACAGTCGGTATTTGCCCGCATCCTGCCCTGAAGCAGAACCCTGTTCCGCAGCTTTCTGCTCCGAAGCCCCATCATGAGAGGTGCTCCGGTCTGTTGTTTTCTTCCCACTCTCTGCCGTTTCTTTAACATCTTCAGCGTTCTTATCAGCCATAGTCTTATCTACAGCGTTTTTCTCCAGAATACACTTCTCCAGAGCGCTGACCGTCCGGCAATCAAAAAGATCCGCATAGACCAGCGGGAGATTCTCCAGCATGGCTTTCATGACTACCCGTGAAGCAGTCAGGGATGTGCCTCCGAGATCAAAGAAACTTTCATCTATGCCGACTTTCTCCACGCCGAGTACCTGGGAGAATATTGAGCAAAGCTTCTCCTGCAGCGGCGTCTCAGGCAGTCTTACTTCCGCAGCTGTCTGCCGCACCGGAACCGGCAATGCACGGCGGTTGACCTTCTGATTCTGATTCAGCGGTATGCGGTCTATCTGCATCGTCACAGCCGGAACCATGTAGGGCGGCTTGCTCGACCGGATGAACGTATTAAGAGATTCAATGTCTACTTTCTCGTCACTGACCACATAAGCTGCTATATATTTTCCTCCGCCCTGTTCGTCAAACGCGACGACCGTGGCATCCTTAATACCCGGATATTCCCGTATAATGCCTTCCACTTCGGTGAGCTCAACACGAAACCCGCGGATCTTGACCTGGCCGTCCCGCCTGCCCACGAACCGGACATTTCCGTCTTCCAGGATGCTGACGATATCTCCTGTTCTGTACATTCTCTCGTATCTCGGATCATCCGAGAACGGATTACGGACGAATACCTCTGCCGTCTTCTCCGGCCTGTTCAGATATCCCACGGAAACCTGCGGTCCGGCGATGCACAGCTCACCGGCTGCCCCGATCGGCTGGCGGTGTCCGTAGAGATCCAGAACATACAGTTTCAGATTATCAAGCGCCTTTCCGATCGGCACATCTTTCTCGAGCCTTTCCATCGGATAGCAGGTTGCAAATACAGTCGTCTCCGTCGGTCCGTATGCATTATAATACCGGCAGGCTCCTTTCGGCTCGAACGGCACGAGTTTTTCTCCGCCCATTGACAGATGACATAAAGAGTTATCCGGCATTTCCGTACTGAATATCCTGCCGACCTGCGTCGTCATAAAGGCGTGAGTCACTCCCTTATCCTTAATATACTGATCCAGTTGCCCGTAATTGAGCCTCATGTCCTCCGGCACGATACATATCGCCGCACCGGTCGTCAATGCCGGGTAGGTATCCATCATATTCGCGTCGAATCCGAAGCTTGCATACGCCAATACTCTGTTCTCCGGCGTCAAACCGTAGAATCGCCGGTACCACTGGCAGAATGTTGCCAGATTTCCCTGCGTCAGACGGACACCTTTCGGGGTTCCTGTCGATCCTGATGTATAAAGAAGGATCATCACGTCGTCAAGCCCCGGGAGCGAAGACGCTTTCTCAGCTTCCCCGGAAGGCAGCTCTCCCGCCATCATTCCCCGTATGGACCCTACCGTCAGCACATCACAGAGACGGTCAGGCACAAGGTGCAGTAATGATTCATCCGCGATCAGCATTTTGGCCGACGCGTCCTCCATCATAAATTTCAGGCGTTCGGGCGGGTAAGTCGGATCCAGCGGCTGATAAGTCGCGCCGGACTTCATTACGCCCAATGCTGCAGCAGGCATAAATTCATTGCGACCGATCAGAATGGAGACACAGTCCCCTTTTCCGATTCCCCTCGCGCGGATATCAGCACAGATCCTGTCCGTAAGATCGTCCAGTTCCCGATATGTCAACCTGGCATCACGGTAAATGACAGCGATGTTTTCCGGATATTTTTTTGCGCATTCCATAAACTGTTCCGGAAGGGACAGAGAAGATGTCATCGGCACATCCTCCGTCTCATTAAAGCGATCCAGGATTTCCTCCATCTCTCCGTTGAGCAGAGTGACATCTTTCAGTCGCTCCGCCCTCAGACATGCATAAGCGCCGTTCTGCAGAGAATTTAACAGACCGTTCAGGAATTCGGGGGCATAACGCCTGCTATGGCATGTGCCGAAGAAACGGAACTTCCCGTCCTCCAGAAATACCTGAATCTCAATCGGTGCCTTCGCCTCGTCCGACGAGATGGTGCGTGCCAGACAAGGCTGCCCGCACAGTTCCCGTATCGCAAAGCTGTCACCCTGGTAGACAAACAGGATATCCGATCTTACGCCGTACTCTCTGGTGATGTCCGCAAAGGAAAAGATGTCATGAGCCATGCTTTGCGTCAGCTGCCTGCCGACTTCCGCGAAATAGTCCGAAGTCTCCCTTTCCCCGCCGGTTTTGCACAGAACAGGGATCGTTTTTACCAGCATCGTCGCAGCGCGGGCAAGACGCGAATCGTTCCGTCCGTTATAGACAGTCGTGTACAGTGCTTCCTCCGTATTGTTATAGCGGGCGGTCACAAGTCCGAATACACCGCACCAGAAGGCGTTTACGGAAATATGTCTTTCTGCGCAGAATGACTTAACAGCCTCCGCATCCAATGTGCCAAGCATCGTCTGCTCTACCGGTCCCGAATCCTCGTTCGTGAGATGGGATTCCGGCGGAAGATAATCCGTTTCGCATCCGTTCAGGATACTGTCATACCATTTGGAGGCTTCCTCGTAGGAAGTTCCCTCCCTCGCTTTTTCCTCATCCAGTGCGGCTTCAAATCCGGTATAAGTTTCCTTATTAAGAACATGCCCTGCATAGGCCGTGTCGATATCCTCAAGGAAAATCATCATGGATGTACCGTCAAACAGAATGTGATGGAAATCCATGAACAGATAAAGATGTTCCGGCGTGCGCATTAAAACAATCCTGTAAAGTCGGTGATCCAGAATCGAAAACGGCCTGACCAGGTCGTCATCTTCCGGAAGTACCTTGCAGTTGATCTCCTCTATGACAGTCTCCGCATCGTCATGACGCACAGCATTTATACTGCCGTCTGCTCCCGCGCTCAGCGTCATTTTAAGATAAGGATGCGCATCCATCGCCGCGCATACTGCCTTTTTCAGACGCTCTACGTCTACTTCCCCGCCAAGGCGGATCAGTCCCGGGATGTTATAGATGGTGGAGTTCTCATTTGCCAGGCATTCAACATAAATACCCTGCTGCGTCTGTGTCAGCGGGTACTCTTCCCTGATGTCATAGACATCCTCAGCGGCTGCATTTGCCAGATAATCCGCCAGCTCCTTCACCGTCGAGTGCTCTCTGACATCCGCAAACCGTACAGTCTTGCCGGACATGCGTGACAGCTCGCCTGTCAGAGCTATGGCGCTGATGCTGGAAAGCCCCGCCTCATACAGATCCGTATTGATGCCAAATGCGTCCGTTCCGAGTATTTTTACAGCGATATCATATACTTTCTGCTGTTCTTCCGTCTCCGGGCGGGCAGTGTCCTCAAATTGAATGACCGTCACCGGAAGAGCACGTCTGTTAATCTTGCCGTTCTGATTAAGAGGGAGCCGATCGATCTGCATCAGTGCAGCAGGAATCATATAGGGAGGTTTGCGATCCCTGATAAAGGACCTGACCACCTCCGTATCAAGCTCACCGTCACAGACAACACAGGCTGCGAGGAATTTTCCTCCCGACGGGCTGTCTATCGCCATCGCCGCTGCATCCTTAACACCCGGGCATTCCCGGATAACCGCTTCCACCTCGGAAAGCTCGATCCGGAAGCCGCGTATCTTGACCTGGCCGTCCTGTCTTCCGATAAATTCAATCTCGCCGTCCTCCCGATAGCGGACAATATCTCCGGAACGGTAGACACGGGCATATTTTCCCCCATCGAACGGGTTTTCAATAAATACCTCCGCCGTTTTTTCCGGCTGGTTCAGATAGCCGTCCCCAACGTGCGGACCGGCAATCCACAGCTCGCCCGACGCGCCTTTCGGAACCCTGTGACCATACGAACTCACAATGTAGCACTTCAGATTATCGAGCGGACGGCCTATGGGAATGTTCTTTTCCTTTTCAGTCACTCTGTAACATGTCGAGAATATCGTACACTCCGTCGGCCCGTAAGCGTTGTGTAAACTGAATCCCCAGGCGGGTCCAGAGCTGACAGCTTTTCTCCGCCTACGGAGACATGGCGCAGGCAGGAATTGCTGACGGACAGGGCAAACTGTCTCCCGACCTGTGTGGTGAAAAAGGCGAGCGTGGCGCGATTTGTTATCAAATACTCATTGATTGCTTCCATTTCCAGACGAATCTCCTCCGGCACGATTACGACCGCGGCTCCGAATGAGAGTGCAGGATACATATCCATCATGCAGGCGTCAAATCCGTAGGAAGCGTACTGGGCCACACGGTCTTCTTCCGTAAGCTCATAATAACGTCCGTACCAGGCGATGAAACAGACCAGATTCGCGTGAGTAAGCCGTACGCCTTTCGGAATACCCGTAGATCCGGATGTGTAAAGGAGGATAAACAGATCCTCCGGCACGATTTCATCTGCCTGCAGCAAAATCTTCCTGTCAGAAGAAGACATTTCCTCTTCATTATGCTGCAATGCCTTTATCTCGGACAGGAACATACAATTTCCGTCATAATCCGTGATAAGGGACCGCAGTGCTTCAGTAGTGATTAAAAGCTTCGCCCCCGCATCTCCGACCATAAAGTTCAGTCTTTCAGCCGGGTAAGTCGTGTCGAGAGGTTGGTAGGCACAGCCGGCTTTGAGCACGCCTAATGATGCGATGACCTGGTATTCGCCGCGCGGTATAAGGACAGAGACCACATCTCCTCGTCCCAGCCCCATCTTTTTAATTGCCATGGCGATCCGGTCCGTCTGTTCATCTGCCTCCGCGTAAGTCAGAGAAATGTCCTTGTAGATAACGGCAGTATTGTCAGGAAAGCGCTCGGCAGCCTCCCTGAAGAGGGATACAACTGTCTTGGTGTCATCATAAGGAACATCCGTCTCATTCAGCTTGTCAAGACCTGAGATCTGGTCCGCACTCGCCGGCAGAATATCCGACAGATTTTCCCTGTATGTCATCTCAGAGAAAATCCGGTCATAGGAATCCAGGAAATCCCGAATAAAGTCTTCCGAATACAGCTTCGACTGATATTCCGCGCGCAGAATGTAACCTCCGTCCTTTTTGAACAGTTCCAGAGCAAGCTTCTCCCCGGTTGCATTGATCAAAAGAGGAATCTGCACCAGCATCTCGCCGGCAAATGTACCATGATTAAACAGTTCACCCTGATACGCGAACAAAAGGTCTCCTGTCACCGCCGTCTGTCTTACGATTTCAGAGAAGGGATATCCTGAGTTTTCGCGAGACTTGGAAATCTGGACGCGTAGAGCGTTCAGATAGTCACAGACCGATGCATTCGAATCCAGATGCGCTAAGACCGGCAGCGTCCTGACAAGCATACCGACGGTACGGTCTGTCTCGGCCTTCTTTCTTCCGTGCCAGATGGTGGAAAAGAGGGCATCCTCGGCATCTGCATACGTTGCAAGGAGAAAACCGAAAGCGCCGACCGCCAGCGCGTTCTCCGTCACACCGATACCGTGACAGAATTTCTCCGCATCCTCAGATGCAAGCGTTAGCTTTTTCTCCAGAGCACCATAGGCGATCTCGCTCTCCGTCCTGTCAGGAATCGGCAGGCTGTCCGCCTCGATTCCGCCGAATGTATCAAGATTCCACTTCTCTGTAGCAAGATATGCATCCGTCCCGGCAAATGCGCTGTCACGCTCGGCAAGCTCGAACATGCTGCATGTTTCATGAGACGGTTCCTCACCAAGATAGGCTTTTTCCAGATCTTCCAGAATGATTCCGAGTGACGTACCGTCATAAATAATGTGATGAAAATCCATGAACAGATAGCGACTTTGTTCCGTCACAAAAAGACGTGCGCGGAAAAGCGTATCAGTAAGCAGATTGAAGGGCTGTACCAGAGACTTCTTAATCTGCACAAATTCCGATTCGCTCACATGTTCTACGGCAGGTTCACATAATTTCGCGTTCCTGCTATATTGGACAGGCTGTCCTTCCTTATTGAGGGCAATTCCGGCTCCGATCATCGGATGAGCGGCCACCACTGCACAAACGGCGCGGGCCAATTTTTCCATATCGACATTTTCCCCAATACGGTAAAGCAGGGGATTATTATAAACGGCTTCTCCTTCACGCTGCATACAGGTAAGGTAAATTCCCATCTGGGAAGCTGACAGCGGATAAACCTCCTGATTTATAATTCTGTTATCCATATATATCCTTTCATATATTACCATCAATATTTTCCCTGAGAATTATTCCGGCTTTATCTCAAAGTTTCTTCGGGAATACCATCCGCAGGCAGTTCAAATCGTTCCGCCTGCTCCATTCCACATCGTCTGCTATCTGCTTAATCAGCATCAGCCCCATCCCGCCTTTATCCAATTCATCAAATTCTTTCTCCGTTTGCATCTCAAACGGATCAATCGACCGGCCGTCATCTTCCAGAATAACGATGGTACAGTTTTCTCCTTTTTCAATTTTATAATGAATACGGGTTGCCTCGGCGTAATCCACGATATTCGTGAATGCTTCCTCACAGGCCAAAATGATCTTCCTTGTCTCCGGACCGGCACCGCACACGGATAGCAGCTCTTCTTTCAATACATCAAAGGAATCCTGCACCGGCTCCAGCATCTTTCCTTTCCTTTCATCTCCATAGTCAAGGTCTGCGACAGCATTTTCTACATCGTTCTTTTTGGTGTCTTTCTCTTCCGTCCCATGTTCTTGTCCTTCCCCTTCAATCTCATTCATGCAGACGGCAGCAAGTGTTATGTCATCGAACTGCTCACTTCCTATTTTGAATTGAAACAGCAGAAACGAAAAAAGAAGCACCGGGGCAGATAATGCTCCGGTGTTTTACGTCATATTAATACTATTGTGCCCGGAAAAACTGTATTAAAAACATCTTTTTGGGCCGGAAGTGTTTTATCTGTATCAGATGCCCCTCCAACAGATTTCAATAAATACAAAAACTCCTAAAAATTCAAAAGATTTCAAAAGATTTCAAAAGATTTATCTGATGATTTCTTAACCCTGACGTGTATACTGCCGTATAAGCATATGTATCAAAGAGTTACAAAATACAAAAAAGAAAAAAGACAAGGGGTCCGAATAATGAAAATCAAGCTGTCGCGCGAATCGTGCGGCAGTTTTTTGACGTCTTGTCGAAAGAGTTTAGTCAGATAACTGCAGGATTCCTATCATAAATAAATGCAGTCCGACAACAGATAGGACAGTCTCCGAAATATCCAATCCTTATGCTTCTCTCCTGATGAATCTGTCAGTCTCCTTCATAATTCCGTATAGTTCCCTCAAATCCTGAAAGCTGTCATGGCTTTCCAGCGAGTGATTTGCACTGGGAATCAGTGTGCAGGGAATTCCCTTATCCTCGCATATCCCGTAAACAGGACTCTTTTCTTTTCCGACCCATGGATCATCCGTACCTGTAAAGACAATCGCTTCTCCGAATGAAAACGAAAACGTATCCGGCAACGGAGTATACAAAATCAGGCGAATCTTATCCTTAGCAGGACTCTCAGACGCAATCTTAGCAGCCACAATCGTTCCGATGCTTTTTCCGATGAACAAAACATCATCATATGAACACAGGTCCGTTTCCGCAAGACTCCGCTCAGACTGCCCAAGCGCGATGAAAAAGGATTCCTCCATCCTTTTCCGATCACCCTTCACTTTTTTCGGAAACCCTGAATAGGTCAAAGACATAATCTCATAGTTCTCTGCTGTGGCTATTCTTCTTGAAAAATAAAGTAACGGCTTGTCGACCGTATATCCGATTCCCGGAAAAATCACTGCAAGTTTTTTCATACTTTCTCATCCTTCGTTATAACCGCTATGCCACATTGACATAACAACTTCCGTTTTCTGAATACCATTCAAAGTCTGTACTCTTTGCTTTTTTATTCTTTCCTGCAGCTCTCTTTGAATTGTACAACACTGTTCCGATTCTAAATATGACAGTCTTCATTTCCATTAATTCCATCCGGGCCTCAAAAGGTTGTATGGCTGCAGCACGCCTCTTTTTATCTCCGGGCGAAATTGATCGTTTTGCTTATTCGCCCACGAGATGTACTACTTTTATGCTATGTCCGGTTGCAGGAATAAACTTCTCCACTACGTCATGCGTTCTCATTTTCAGACTCGAAGTACAAACACAGGGATGACACCCGATATATTCTCCTTCAAGGACATCCTCATCAATCAGGAGTTGAACCTCGCTTCCTTTATCATTCATCAGCCCCATAACGCTTACCGCCCCGGGTTCAATATCCAGATATTTCAGCATATCCTCCGGTCCCGCGAACGAAAGTCTTGCAGAATTTATCTGCGATGACAGTTCTTTCGTTTTGAACTTCTTGTCACCGGGCATCATGAGCAGATAAAACTTCGTTTTCTGCCTGTTGCACAGGAACAGGTTCTTGCAGATAACCACTCTGAGAACCGCATCTATCTCGTTGCAGGCTTCCATAGTAGTTGCCGCTTCATGATCTGTTCTCTTATACTTTATTCCCAGGCTGTCAAGAAAGTCATAGGTACGTATTTCCCGATCAAGCCTTCCTTCACCGTTCTCCGGTCTTCCATCATATAATTCCATTCGATCTGGTCTCCTAACACTTTTTGTACACTTATATATCACGATTCCCGTAACGGAATTTTACTTCTCATTAAGCGAATCAAATCCCTTCCGTTTCCTCACGAGATTACATAATAATTAGCCGTTATTCTCTGCTTTATCAAAGCAGTGAGGCTATAAATCACAGCAATGCCTATGGTATAAGCCAACAGATCACTCCACAGAAATTCCTGTCCCAACAACATATGCCCCAGAAATGTTGACCGTATCTTTACCAGCCAGTCCGGTGTCATCATTTGTGAAAATTCATCCACGTAAGATGTAATCAACGCAGCTGCCGCTGAAATGAACAGCGGCTTCCCGGTAAGCACAATCCTCCAGCAGCAATAGACCATCATAGCCCACAATGCATCTCCGCAAACATCTGGAACAGCTCCTGTCTTTCGTGACAACAGGCCAAGGACTGTCAGCACAATTATCCCACACAGATACCACACTCTGAGTTCTGTTATTCGTCTCTTATTCATATTTTCATGTTCACTCCTGACTTTCGTCGAAGTAAAAATCAATCAGCTTATTCATCTCACTGCCGTTGTCATATTTTCGAAGTATCTTCAAAATATCCTCAGAATGAACAATCTTCATGGCATACGTCTGATACACCTCCTGCAGAAAGCTGTAAAATGCCTCTTCCCCCATTATTTCTTTTACATGACCGAGGAATATCGGCGCGTAAATGTATTCTGTTTCTCCGGGACTGAAATTCTCAGGGTATTCATACCACGATGTATTCAGATAACAATGATCCAATGACTTTAAGATGTTTTCTTCCAATAAAGCATTAGACTCGTTAAGGGCTTTTATTTGATCATTTGCAGTCCAGTTCGAGCCATATTTCTTTTCGGTTTTATATGCCTCAATTTCATTGAGTACCAATTCATTACCGGCAAGATATGAGGTTATACCTTCGTCGATCCAGCCCTCGTTGTACTCATTGTTTCCGACGGCATCATAAAACCACGAATGACCTACTTCATGAGCTGTATTTCTCATAAGTTTATTTCCATCGTCCGGTCCGCCATCCATAAGGTTTCTTCCGTCAACGACTGCAAAACCCGAATATTCCATACCGTCAATATACTGTGCCATGTAGTATTCCTTGCGCTGATAATCACCCAGCAGATCTGTATAGAACTCAAAACTATCTATAATCGTCTGTTTGGAGATTTCTCTATACGCTTCTGTATCCCCGGTCCTGAGATAATAATTCCGGATCATGACCCCCTGTGTTTCGAATGTATCCCTATACATAAAATCCGAAACCACGACAGCGAAGTCACGGATGTTCTCAAGATTGACCGATACTATCCCGTCTTTTCTCACGGGCTCACCAGCGCAGGCAACTTCAAATTGCTCAGGCACATCAATTTCCACATGATAGTTCCTGAGATCCGGATTTCTGTTCTCTCCGCCCCCTCCCAAATACAGCGGGGGATCAATCTGCCACATTCCGTCAATGCTGCAGTCAACATATGGGAAACATAGTGCGAGAGCGTACAGCTTTCCTTCATCTCTCCTCAACATTCCGAAACGATTCTCAACGTCCGGAATATCAGTCCAGGCGTCAACAATCAGCTTCCTCTTTTCTCCCGGCTCTATAGCGTCATCGGCCAGATTGATCTTTACAGAAGTATCATCAAGCAAATACTCCGCAGTAAGCTCCTTATTCTCGCCTTCAAATCTAATACTTGTGATCTCTGCCTTTTTATCTTTATTTGCATCTGCGACTTCGGGATTTGCCTCACAAAGATAGTCAAAATAACCCATCGGATTATACCTGAGATAAACAGTATCTGCCAAACTGTCCGTATTATTCTGAATATCCATACTGACCTTTTCGGTAAGACGGTCATTCTCCGTATCAATTTTCAACCTAAGATCATAGAAATCTGCCACAACTGCAGGTGACGGATCAACCTTTTCATAGGTTCTGTTCACAACAACAGGCTGTGCCGGTTCAGGATTATTGCCTGCTCCGCAGCCGGAAAGCATCATGACGACAGTAATTGAAAATAAGCACACCGCACATTTTATTCTCATACACCAATCT
>CAMYVI010000038.1 GCA_947302185.1 uncultured Lachnospiraceae bacterium | reverse complement strand
AACCCGAAAGACTTTCTGAGATCAAAGGCATCAGTATGAAGAAAGCAAGGGAGATTGCGAAGCAGGCAGACGCCCAGCGAAGCCAGCGGGCAGCGATGCTTTTTCTTCAGCAGTACGGAGTGAGTCTTGCGCTCGGCGTGAAGATCTACACGAAATACGGGGAGGAGATGTATACCATCCTTAAAGAAAATCCTTACAGGCTTGCGGAAGACATTCAGGGCGTCGGGTTCAAGACTGCCGATGCCATAGCAGCCAGGATCGGAATTGCTCAGGATTCGGATTACAGAATCCGATGCGGGATCCTCTATGTTCTCGGGCTGGCTTCAGGTGACGGGAGCGTATATCTGCCCGAATGGGACCTGATCGGGAGAACTGCGGATCTGCTCGGCGTGACAGACGGCGATGTGGAGCGCCAGATCATGTCTCTTGCAATCGAGAGGAAAATCATAATCCGCAACCACATGGCGGACGAGGATTACCCCGAACCGAGTATGTCGGAGGGGAAGAACCGCATCGTCTATCTGGCTCATTATTACTACCTCGAATTGAATGCTGCCCGCATGCTCATTGACCTTAATGTACGCGTCGCCGCTGATGAGGACCGGGATATAGAGAGGCGTCTTATGCATGTTCTTGCACGGGACGAGAACAAAAACATCATTCTGGAGGAGGAGCAGAAGCAGTCCATTCTCTGTGCCGCCAAATACGGTCTCTTTATTCTGACGGGAGGTCCCGGTACCGGGAAGACTACAACGATCAATCAAATGCTCAGGTTCTTTGAATCGGAGAATCTGGAAATACGTCTCGCAGCGCCCACCGGCCGTGCAGCCAAGCGGATGACAGAGACTACAGGGTATGAAGCGTCGACAATTCACAGGCTGCTCGAAATCAGTTCCATGTCGGATGAAATGGGAGAGAGTGTCCGTTTTGAGAGAAATGAGCAGAACCCTCTGGAGGCCGACGTCGTCATTATCGATGAGATGTCCATGGTGGATATCTTTCTGATGCATTCCCTCTTGTGCGCTTTGCCGGTCGGGACACGACTTATCCTCGTAGGGGATGTCGACCAGCTCCCCTCGGTGGGACCGGGAGCGGTACTCGGGGATATGCTGAAATCCGGAGTGTTCCGCAGCGTGCGTCTTTCCAAAATTTTCCGTCAGGCAGCATCTTCTGACATTATTGTGAACGCCCATAAGATCAATTCCGGCCGGCAGATCGAACTCGGCAACAAGAGCAGGGACTTTTTCTTTCTGAAGAGGTCGGATCCGAACCTGATCATCAGCAACATTATCGAACTGGTCCGGGATAAATTACCGGGATATGTGGACGCAAAACCTTTTGACATACAGGTATTGTCTCCGATGCGCAAGGGTGCCCTCGGCGTAGAGAGGATGAACCGTATCCTTCAGGAATATCTCAATCCTCCCTCGGATGATAAGGCCGAGAAGGTCTTCGGCGACAATAAGTTCCGGGTCGGCGACAAGGTGATGCAGATCAGGAACAATTATCAGATCGAGTGGGAGGTAAAGAGCGGCAGATACGGCGTCGTCGTGGATCACGGACAGGGAATCTTCAACGGCGATATGGGAACGATCCGGGCAATCAATGAATTTGCCAGTATTCTGACTATCGAGTTCGATGAAGGCCGTTTTGTTGACTATCCCTTCTCGAACCTTGAGGAACTCGAGCTCGCTTACGCCGTTACGATCCACAAATCTCAGGGAAGCGAATACCCTGCGGTCATTCTCCCGCTCCTTTCGGGTCCGAGAATGCTTTTCTCAAGGAACCTTCTCTACACAGCGGTCACACGTGCAAGAAAGTGTGTGATGCTCCTCGGAAGTGAAGAGACGATCAGAAATATGATTGAAAATACTGCCCGGCAGCCGAGGTATACGTCCCTCGACGAAAGGATACTCGAGCTGATGAAGCTCGATGATGAAGAAACGGATGATTTATGATCCGGAGCGGGCAGAACGATGCACGGAAGGAGGCCCGGGTATTTGAGAATAGGTACCGTAAAAGCCTGTTTTGTTAAGACTGCCGTCGACTTGCTCTATCCGAGGCGCTGCATGATCTGTCACCGTCCGGCGCCGGCGGGAGAGTATATCTGTCCCGAATGCGAGACGCGTCTGCCGGTCATAGAGAGCAGACGCTGCAGAAAATGCGGCAAGCCGGTCGAAGACTTCGAAGTCTTGTGTTCCGACTGTGAGAAGACACACCACCTTTACGATCAGGGAATCGGCATTTTTATCTATGATTCGGTGATGAGGGAGGCTGTAAGCTGCCTGAAATATAAAGGCCGTAAAGAGTACGGTGAAACTATGGGAATATATGCCGCGAGATCGGCCAGAAGCGAACTCGCAGTGTGGAAGCCGGAGGTTATTGTCCCCATACCGATCCACCCGGAGAGAAAACGGGAGAGAGGCTACAACCAGGCTGAAGTGATAGCGAGAGCGGTCTCGGAGGAGAGCGGGATCAGACTGGTGCCGGACGGTCTCCGGAGAAAAGATTCAACAGCTGCGATGAAAAATCTGTCTGCGAAGGAAAGATACGCTAATCTCGCCAGAGTACTGGAAGCCGGACCGGGACTCTCCGATGTGCACAGCGCTCTTATCGTAGATGACATATATACTACTGGTGCGACGGTTGATGCGGGAGCCGGCGCCCTTCGTGCAGCCGGAATCTCCCGAATCTATTTCCTGTCGGTTTGCATTGGCGGCGGATTTATGGTATCATACTAATAATTACGCTTTTTGCTATGTAAATAAGTTCAGCGATAAGAAACTGTCTTCCGGTGATCGTTACCGCGACGGCGTCTGCGCGCTGAAGATTCATTTTTCTGCAAGGAGTTCATTATGCCGTATGAGAAAAAAGTAAAAGCTATGATAGATCTTGCCCGCTATGAGAACGGGGAGGGGCGTGAAGATATCCGCATCAGGCGGTATTACCGCACTGATTATATGGCGCTTCAGCTGATCAAAGCATGGATATTTACCAGTATTGGATATGTCCTGATTCTTGCTCTGATCGTTGCCGGTAATCTTGAGTACCTGCTCAATAACATAGACTCTATCAATCTTAAGGTACTCGGGTCATGGCTGTTGATAGGGTATATTCTGATAGTGGGAATCTATCTTGCGATAGCTTATATATCATCTCTTATGCGTTATGGCAGGGCTAAGAGAAATGTTCAGGAATACCTCACAAAACTGAGGCGGCTGCTTCGTATGCAGTAAGTCTGCTTTCACTTCAAGAACCTTACGCGCGTATCTCACGACTGAAGTCACGAGTATTGCGCGATGAAGAATAAATCCTGTTTCGGAGTAAGGAAGGATCGTAAAAAATATGACGATGTTGCTGGAATTAAAGGAAAAAATGAAAGCCGCCTATGCAAGGCAGACCATATATATCGATATTGTACTTAAAGCCCTGCTTGCTTTCCTCTGTTTTTACTGGATCAGTGTGGCTTTTTCGACAGACAGTGTTTTTTCAAATGTCTTCATAATGCTGATTGCCGCACTCCTGTGTTCTGTGCTCCCCCTGCGTGTCATCCCTCTGTGTTCTGCAGGGTTCATCATAGGACACGCATTCATGATAGGTATTGATGCGGGAGCGGTTACACTTGTTGTTCTGCTCATCCTGCTGTTCCTTTTCCTCAGATTTGTACCTGATGATTCGCTGGGGCTCATCCTGATGCCGATCGGTATGTATTTCGGGATGCCCGCGCTTATTCCGATCTGTTTCGGGCTGAGAAGACGTCCGGTATCACTGGTCGCTGTGGCCAGCGGGTGTGTTACCTATTATATGATCGATTCTCTTACCAGAAATAAGGATCTGCTCGCGACTTTGGATCAGAGTGAGTATATGGAAAGACTCACCCTGCTTCTCGGAGGACTGGTATCAGACAGCGGCATGATCGTGAATATTCTGGCTATATCGGCGGTTATTGTTATTGTCTATGCTATTCGCCGTCTCGGATTTGCGCATTCCTTTACTGTTGCGACACTTGTCGGAGCGGTGACATACGTATTCTTCATTATTCTCGGAAACGCTGTCGTCGAGACTCATTTCAATATTTCCATGATAATGATCGGAGATATATTTACAGTCGTGATCGCTCTGATCGTTCAGTTCTTTTTCCTTTCGATCGATTACAGCAGGACCGAGACCCTGGAGTTCGAAGACGACGATTATTATTATTTCGTGAAGGCTGTCCCGAAAGAGTATTCTTATAAGAATAAAGTAAGAAAAATCGAGAGCAGCAACAGATATTCCGACCCTGACTCGGAGGAACCGGCTCCGACAGTTTCAAACAATGAATCTTCGGATGTAGACTTTGAACAGAGGCTGGAAGACTCTCTGAGAAACCTGTAACAGTAAACGTAACTCTTTCAAGTATCCTGCAGTTGCGATAGCACATCATTAGGAGGAGCGAAGTGTCCGCATTTCTTCAACAAATCGCCAATTTCTTTTCACGCCTGTACCTGCCGAGGGTACATGCCAATGATGTTGTGGAAATACTGATCCTCACGTTTCTGCTCTACATGTTCATGGAGTGGGTTCAGAGGACCAGGGCTTACACGCTTCTCAAGGGATTTCTGATTGTTATCATATTCATAGTATTTGCATGGCTGTTCCAGCTGTCCACGATCCTCTGGCTCGTATCGAAACTGGCGTCTATCGCGCTCTTATCCCTGCTCATTATTTTTCAGCCGGAACTGCGAAAAGCACTGGAGTCGCTGGGCAGAAGGACATTTACGTCAGTGCTTCCGTTCGACAGCGGCCGGGAAGTACTGAGATATTCCGACACTACTATCAATGAGATCATTCGGGCAGTGAATGAGATGGCCGAAGTAAGAACAGGTGCGCTGATCGTTATCGAGCAGAATATCTTTCTGACTGAGTATATTAATACGGGAATTCCACTCGACTCACTCGTCTCCTCACAGCTGCTCGTTAACATATTTGAACATAATACCCCTCTGCATGACGGTGCTGTGATCATGAGAGGTGAGCGGATCGTTGCCGCTACATGTTATCTGCCTCTTTCCGAAAATGTTTCAATCAGTAAGAAATACGGAACAAGACACAGAGCAGCTCTGGGTATCAGTGAAGAAAGCGATGCCTTTACGATAGTTGTTTCGGAGGAGACAGGCAGAGTTTCCTATTCTTATATGGGACATCTTGAGACCGGGGTAACTCCGAGTGAACTCAGAGAACAACTTCATCTGGTCCAGAAGGATACGATGCAGGGAAGAGAGGAAAAGAAATTCCATATCTGGAAAGGACAGGCAAAGTAATGAAGAAAAAACTGCTTGAGCATCCTGGCCTGAAGCTGGCGGCACTCGCTGTTGCCATACTGATATGGCTGATTATTACGAATTTTAATGATCCGATTATGACCATGACCTTCACAGATATACCGGTCATGGTCGTAAATTCGTCTTATGTTGAATCCATGGGTCAATCCTACAGGATATCGGATAATTACGATACAGTGAATGTCACGGTCAGGGGGAACAGATCGAACGTTGAAAGGCTTTCACCGACTTCCATCACCGCTACCGCCGATCTTACACAGATCATCAGTTTTGAGACGGATCCGGTCATGGTGCCGACCAGTATCAATGTGCCGGGGATTACTTCGGACAATGTGACGTCATCCCCCCGCAATATCAGCATTGAACTTGAGGATATGGTCAGCAATGATTTCGTCATCGCCGCGACGACGGGAACGACACGACCTTCAAACGGCTACGAAGTAGGCAAGCTTGAAGTGACGCCCGATACGCTGACGATCCGGGGACCGGGATCGCTGGTCAATATCATCGAGAGGGTTACTGCCAATGTCGATGTGACAAACCTGAGAAAAGACAGCGACATGAAACCTCAGATTAAGATTTATGACCGAAACGGTATGGAATTCACGGACGCCCAGATGTCATATCTGACCCTGAGTATGGATGAGGATGATATAATTGTTCATGTAACTCTTTACAGAGTGGTCAGCGGCGTCACGATTCAGGCGGAGACGAGCGGAGAACCGGCACCGGGATATCAGGTCGGCAAGGTAACAATGACGCCTTCGACCGTATCCGTGGTAGGAAGTCAGGATGCGCTCGCTTTATTGGAACAGAACGGAAATATCATCACGATTTCCGCCGACTCGGGACTTATTAATATAGAGGGCGCGACGTCCGACCAGGAAATCCGTCTTGATCTCAGCCGGCTGATGCCGGAAGGAATCAAGCTGGCGCAGGATGTCAGCAGCATGGCTCTTGTCAATGTGCAGATACTGCCCTACAACAGTAAATCAATATCCGTCGCTACCAAGGATATCCGTACGACAGGCCTCGCTGAGGGAATGAACTGTGTATTCGGGGTGAACCGTTTGGAAATCAAGGTACAGGCATCCGATGAAAATCTGGAGTCACTTGATGCGGGTTCTATTGATATGGCGGTGGATCTTACGGGGCTTACGGCAGGTACCCACTCGTTACCGGTAATGATCACCTTGCCGGAAGGCTGCGAACTTGTCGAGGATGTTATAGTGGATGCCGTACTTACCGAGACGGAAACAAATCAGTGACAGGAGGTTTTTATGGTCAGTAAAAAGGTCGTCGTGAAAAATCCGGAAGGGCTGCATCTGAAGCCGGCTGCCTGTTTCTGCAAGGAGGCTTTGAATTTCAAGAGCCTTATCACGTTTACATTCGGCAACACAACCGCAAATGCAAAGAGCGTACTCTCCGTTCTCGGAGCCTGTGTAAAAGAAGGTGACGAAATCGAGATCGTATGCGACGGCGAGGATGAGGATGCGGCGCTTGACGCTATCTGCAAAGCGGTAGAAAACGGACTCGGGGAGTCTCTGTGATTCGCTGGGCAAAGAATAGGAGTTTTGGTAAATGAAGGATATGATCTTAATAAGACGCGGAACGGGGAGAATTCTGCGATCTCTTGCAGTCTTAATACTGATCTGTGCGATGGTTTCGGGAACGGCACAGCCGCTGTATGCAGCAGAGGCAGCGCCGGAAGCAGAGGCTGCAGAGACGACTCCTGTCCCGGCGGATCCTTCTGTTGTGGCTACCAACGGCATTGCAGGATGGCCTCAGGCGAGAGATATTTTTTCGGACACTGCTGTCCTTATGGATGCGGATACAGGTACGATTCTTTTTGACAAATCCATGGACAGGCAGATGTATCCTGCATCTGTTACCAAGCTGATGACGGTTCTCCTGGCCCTTGAAAACGGAAACCTTGAGGATCAGGTGACTATGACGCCTACCGGCACGGCTTATTGCGTGGATGGAAGCTCCAACTTATACACGCAGGTCGGAGAAGTGTTCACTCTGGAGCAGCTCCTCTACGGGACAATGCTCAAATCGGCAAATGATATGGCTACTCAGGTGGGAGAGTATATCGGAGGCACTCTGGATAACTTCATTCAGATGATGAATGACCGTGCCGCATCGCTCGGATGCACCGGCACTCATTTTGAAAATGCCTGCGGGATGCCCAATGAATCCCACATGACGACTGCCCATGATCTTGCATTGATCGCGCAGCAGGATCTGAAGTATCCGAAATTCAGGGAAATAGTGAACACAGCCTCGTACACGCTCCCGCCCACCAATATGACGGGGACTGAGAGGTCTATGACGAATCACAATGCGCTTCTTGTAGTACCGGAGTTTTTCTATCCCGGCATCATCGGCGGGAAGACGGGGTACACAGACGCAGCGCAGTCCTGCCTCAGTAATTTCGCTTCAAGGAACGGTATGACGCTGATCGTTATAACGCTCCATGCAATGGACGGAAGCTATGCTGCACAGGACAATGTCGACCTGCTTGACTATGGCTATAACAGTTTCAAACTTGTTGATATCGGTGAGCCGGAGTATACTGCATCCGGCGGAAAGGTCATTATTCCGTCTGATGCCGACATAACGCAGTGTACACTGGAGGTTGAGGAATACGAAGATCCGACTGCCGGAAAAATGGTAAACTGGGTATATTATTTTTCGGGACACAGGGTCGGCAATCTTCTGATGACTGCGGAGAACGCCGCTGCTTACGAAAAAAAGCTGATCGATGAAGCCAAGGCGAAAGAGAAGGATGAATCGAAGGCAGACAAAGGTAAAAAGAAAGATAAGAAAAAGAAAGACGAATCAGCAGAAACCGTTAAGAACAGTGATATAAGCAGTTCGGAAGAAAATGCAGGCAAAGCCGCCGGCGACGGCATTCAGTCTGAAAAAGCAGATTCAGGGAACGATGACGAAGCCCGTCTGAAAGGAATCTTCACAAAGATAATTATCGGACTGGTGATATTTATAATCCTCTTCGTTGTGATCATGAGTATTGCATTGAATACGTTTCGAAATAAGAAGAGAAGAAAGAGAAAGAAGAGAAAGTAGGTGCAAAGCAGCTGATGCGAGTCTTAATTATAGGCGCCGGTCCGGCCGGTATTACAGCCGGCTATGAATTAAAAAAGAGGTCTCCTGATTGCGATGTCACGATTTTTGAGGAGAGCGGGAAAATCGGCGGGATATCCAGAACCGTAAAATACAAGGGCAATCGGATGGATATCGGCGGTCACAGGTTTTTCTCCAAGGATACCCGGGTGACAAAATGGTGGGAAAGTATCATGCCTGCCCAGGGAGCTCCCGCGTATGATTACAAAAAACTCGGAAGGGTATCGACTCTCGCTCCGGAAGGTCCGGATCCCGAAAAAACGGATCGCGTCATGCTCATAAGGAACCGGGTGTCAAGAATATATTACCGGAAGAAATTTTTTGACTATCCGATAAAGATGAACGCCAATACAATTCGCAATATGGGGATAGGGACCACTGCCAGGGCGGGAATGTCGTATCTTTCATCGACGATCCGCAAGCTTCCGGAAGATTCTCTGGAGAACTTTTATATCAATCGGTTCGGCAGGAAGCTATATTCCATGTTTTTTGAGGGATATACCGAAAAGCTCTGGGGAAGGCATCCGAGAGATATCTCGGCAGACTGGGGTTCTCAGCGTGTAAAAGGTCTTTCCATCGTCGCCATCTTAAAAGATATGATCATGAAGATGCGGCCGGGTACGGCCCGGTCCGAAGAAGTCGAGACATCTCTTATAGAGGAATTCTCTTATCCTAAATACGGTCCCGGCCAGCTCTGGGAGTCGGCAGCAGCAGATTTCGTCGCCATGGGAGGAAATGTTGTAAAGCACGCCCGTGTCTGCGGAATCCGGAACGAACAGGGAACGGTCAGAGGACTGACATGGGAGGACGGGGAAGGCCGGCTTCATGATGAGGATGCTGATATCGTAATATCATCCATGCCTCTAAAAGATCTCATTGCGGCCATGAAGGATGTTCCCGAAGGAATCTGCGAAATCTCGGAAGGCCTCCCTTACAGAGATTTTGTCACAGTAGGACTTCTGGTCAGCAGGCTTAATCTGAAGAATGAGACGAGCATTCCGACATTGGGTGATATTGTTCCCGATAACTGGATTTATGTACAGGACACGGGAGTAAAACTCGGCAGGATACAAATCTTCAATAACTGGTCGCCGTATATGGTCAGAGACCCGGAGAATACAGTCTGGATAGGACTTGAATACTTCTGCTCGGAAGGTGACGGATACTGGGAGATGCCGGACCGGAAGTGGAAGGCGCTCGGTGTACGCGAGCTTACGAAGATGGGCGTGATTAACGGAATTGAAGATGTGATCGACGCACACTGTGAGAGAATTAAAAAGGCTTATCCGGCGTATTTCGACACATACGCGAGAATCGATGAGCTGATTGAATATCTCAATTCATATGATAATCTGTACTGCATCGGAAGGAACGGGCAGCACAGGTACAACAATATGGATCATTCGATGGAGACGGCGTTCCAGACGGTCGACAATATTCAAAGCGGCAGAGCGGACAAGACCAATATCTGGAATGTCAATACAGAAAAAGATTATCATGAGGAAAAATCGTAAATGGGTTATGCATCGCGTGTTCGAAGCAAATTGCAGGCTATACGGAATGACCAGGAGGTTATTCCGTATGTTTTGTTTTTTATAATACTGATTGCTTTTAACTTTATATTGATGTTCAGACATGAAGCCTGGCGGGATGAGGCCCAGGCCTGGCTCATGGCGAGGCAGCTCAGTCCGCTCGGCCTGTTTAATGAGCTCTCTTATGAAGGACATCCGTTTCTGTGGTTTTATGTCCTCATGCCCTTTGCCAAGGCGGGACTGCCTTTCATTACACTTAACATCATAAGCTGCGTCATCATGTCGATCGTAATGATCCTGATTGCGGTCGTCGCACCGTTTGACCGCATTTCCCGCATGTTGCTTGCGGCCAGTCCGCTTTGTATCTACGCTTTTTCGGCAATCAGCCGAAGCTATTGTCTGGTCGCACTCATTCTTGTGCTGCTGATGGCTGCGGATTTTGATCGCTACAGCCATCCTGTCAGGTTCTGCGTTTTGATAGCACTGCTTGTACAGACGCATATTGTTATGATCGGAATGTGTTTTGCCCTCTGTGCGTGGCATTTTTTCGGTTCTTTTTCACTTTACAGGAAAAAAATCAAAGCACACAATGAGGATGCGAAGCGTGTTCTTGTGACAAATATAGCGGCTCTCGCTATTCCTCTTGCAAGCGCGCTGTTCCTTTTGTTCGAATTCCGGGATGTGGGGAACGCTGCGTCCGTGACGGTCGGCGGAGCCGTGACACTGCCGAAGCTTATTGCTGATCTTACTGCGACCGCGAAGACTTGTATGGTGCTGCTGTTCACGAATTTTCGTTTCGGCACCGCTATTATTATCGGGCTTGCAGTGATCGCCTCCGTGATATTTGATTACCGTTTGCTGCGGGGCGTCTTTGTCTGCGCGGTGACCTGTGCTTTTCAGCTCTATGTTTACGCTGAAATCTGGGGAATCAGTAATTACAGACATCTGCTCTGGCTCTGGGTCCTGTTGTGGTTTTTATGGATCGCAAAAGACACGTTGGATGAACATGATGACCGGGCGCTGTATATGCCGGTGAATATCCTGATCTGTCTGGCTGTTCTTACATCTTCTCTGGCAGCGTCATGGGCACTGATCGATGATATTAAACTGGATTATGACGGTATGTACACAGATGCCGGGGGAACGGCGGAAGCGCTCGAAGCTCTTCCAGAAAATGCCGTTATCTTTGAGGGATCCGGTGAATTCTGCAACTCGGTGGTTGCCCGTCTCAGAACGAAGAAAGTGTATTCCGCTTTCTATGAGCAGGAAGCCGGATTCTGTATCAGAGACACGAAGAGATTCCGGGATCTTGACATTGACTCGTTTGAAAAAACGGTAAAAAAGATGTTCCCGGATACAGAAGGGGTCTATGTGTTCTTCTCGGATACATGCCCGGAAGGAAATATGGGAAATATTATCGGGTATCCCGAAGAATACAGTGAAATCTATGCGACCGGAATCGATACGATAAGAGACGAAGGATTCAGGATCCTTTATATTCCGTTCAATACAAAGAAAAAGTGAGCATAACGCCGCGTGGAGGTACAAATGAAGGTTGTAATTCTTGCCGGAGGCTTCGGCACCAGGATCAGTGAAGAAAGCCACTTGAAGCCAAAGCCCATGATTGAAATAGGCGACAAACCGATCCTGTGGCACATTATGAAGATGTATTCATATTACGGCTATAATGAATTTGTCATTTGCTGCGGCTATAAGCAGCATGTGATCAAGGAATGGTTCGCGGATTACTATCTGCACAACAGTGATATTACATTTGATTTCACTGCAGGAAAAAACGAGATGATTGTTCATAACAATACCCTGGAACCGTGGAAGGTTACGCTTGTGGACACCGGGCTGCGTACTATGACGGGAGGCCGGGTAAAGCGGGTGAGAGAGTATCTGAACGGGGAAACGTTCCTGCTGACATACGGCGACGGAGTTGCGGATATCAATGTGCCCGAGCTGGTCGAATTTCATAAGAAGGCCGGAAAGATGATTACGATAACATCTGTTCATCCGAGCGGGCGGTTCGGAATTCTGGACATACGGGAAGACGGATCCATAACCAGCTTCAGAGAGAAGAGAAAAGAGGAAGGCGGCTGGATCAACGCCGGTTTCATGGTCGTCGAGCCGGGAATTTTTGATTTTATTGAAGGCGACGATGTCATACTTGAGAGATATCCGATGGAAGAAATAGCCAGACGGGGACAGCTGAACGGTTACAAGCATCACGGTTTCTGGCAGTGCATGGATACGATGCGCGAGAAGACATTACTGGAAGATCTTTGGGAGAAGGGAAAGGCACCCTGGAAGTTATGGGACTGAGTTTAGAAGAGTTTTATAAAGGAAGAAGAGTATTTGTAACAGGACATACCGGGTTCAAGGGAAGCTGGCTGTGCCATTTGCTTCTGCACCTGGGAGCGGAGGTGACCGGATATTCCGAACTGCCGCCGACTGATCCGAGCATTTACGAGCTGACAGGTCTGGCGGATCGAGTCCGTTCTGTGATCGGTGACGTGAGAGACGGGCAGAAACTTAAGGATGTCATGCGGGAGGCGGAGCCGGATATCGTTCTTCATCTTGCCGCACAGCCTATCGTCCGCGAGTCATACAGAAATCCGGTGTACACTTATGAGACCAATGTCATGGGAACCGTAAATGTGCTGGAGGCAGTCAGAGCGGCGGAATCTGTGCAGTCTTTTCTGAATGTTACGACTGATAAGGTCTATCGGAACAATGAGTGGGAGTGGGGATACCGGGAGACTGATCCGCTCGACGGTTATGATCCGTACTCGAACAGTAAATCCTGTTCTGAACTTGTCACACACAGCTATCAGAAATCCTTCTTTGCGGACGGTCGATGTGCAATTTCAACGGCGAGGGCAGGCAACGTTATCGGCGGAGGTGATTTTGCAGCTGACCGGATCATACCCGACTGCGTACGGTCCGCTCTTTCCGGGACGGATGTGACAGTGAGAAATCCGTATTCGATTCGGCCTTATCAGCATGTCCTTGAACCACTCTGCGCATATCTTCTGATTGCCATGAGACAATATGAAGATCACGGTTTTTCGGGATATTATAATGTGGGACCGGATGACCGGGACTGTGTGACGACAGGTCAGCTGACCGATTGTTTCTGTAAGTGCTGGGGAAACGGGATGAGGTGGATCGACCGATATGACGGAGGCCCCCATGAAGCGAATTTCCTGAAGCTTGACTGCTCACGAATAAAGTCCGTGTTCGGATGGAAGAGTGTGTGGAGTGTATCTGAAGCGGTAGCAAGAACGGTCGAGTGGAGCAAGTGCTATGAGGCGGGCGGCGACGTCACCGGTGTGATGGTCAGCCAGATCAGCGATTATCTGCGGGCCTTTGACTACAGCTGAGAGGAAAAAACAATGTTCATAGATGAAAGAGCACGGTGGTTGGGATTCTGGCTTCTCGACCGGAAGAACGGCGGTGTGATCCGCAAAGCCTACGATGAGATCTGCTTTGCCTACCGCAACGGTTCTTCTGTGGCGGAGACAGAGGAGAGGATCGCGAAGGTCATTGACCATGCGCGAAGGACTACAAGATTTTACAGAGACATACCGGAAGGAGCCGGGCTCAGTGACCTTCCTGTTGTCAATAAGGATACCTACAGGGCGGATTATGACGCCTTTCTCTCGTCAGAGTACAGGGATGAGAAAGGCAGCCGTGTCATGTCTACGAGCGGGTCGACGGGAACGCCGCTAAGAATCGTGCAGAACCTGGACAAGGTGCGTCATGATACGGCGGACGGCATTTTCTTCGGAGCCATGGCAGACTATTATATCGGGATGAAGATGGGATTCATACGCGTATGGGTCCACAATGTCACGAAAAGTCCTCTGCGGCTCCTGGCAGAAAATATGATCATGGTCGACAGCTCGGATCTCGGGGAGAAAGCACTCACTGAAATGCTGGAAATGTTCCGGAAAAAGAAAGTCAGGTGTCTGCTCGGTTACGCTTCCGCGCTTGCAGAGATAAGCCGTTTTATCGACAGGAACGACGTGGATACATCGGCTTTTTCGGTGACTTCGATCATACCGATTTCCGAGAGTATGCCCAC